>JANQIV010000195.1 GCA_028282005.1 Melioribacteraceae bacterium
TTCAAAAGCGTTAATCAATAATTTTTTCGTTTCTAATAAATCTTGCGAGATTACTTTTACTTCACCAAGTGCAGGCATAAAGTTGGTATCACCATTCCATCTTGGTAAAATATGATAATGCAAATGTTGATCTATCCCAGCACCGGCTGCTTTACCTAGATTCGCACCAACATTAAATCCGTGAGGTTTCATAACATAAGTTAGAGCTTTAATCGCATCCTTTACTAAATTCATAATTTCAAGCTGTTCATCATCCGTTAAATCAAGCAAATCACAGATATGTCTGTATGGAACCGCCATTAAATGACCGCTATTGTACGGATAAAGATTTAACACTAAATAAGCAAGATTTCCCTTTTTTACAATTAATGAATCATCACTCTCGATATCTTGGTTTTCAGCACCACAAAAAACACATTCCTCATCGTCAGATTTATCTTTGAAAGACTTTATATAATTTGATCTCCAGGGTGACCAAAGTTTATCCATCTGTTCCCCTTTATATAAAAAAAGCGGAAGTGAATTCTTCCGCTTTTTAACGAATAATTTTATTTTATTCTTCTTCTTTAGCTTTGTTGTATTCTTCGATTACTTTAGCCTCAACATCCTTCGGTACGTTTTCATAATTTGAAAACTCACGTTGGTGAATTCCTCTACCTTGAGTAATACTTCTTAAGTGAGTTGAATACTTGTATAATTCAGCTAAAGGAACTTTTGCTTTAATTATTTGGAATGGGCCTTCTGAATCCATACCGGAAATCTTTCCTCTTCTACTTGAAATGTCGCCCATAACATCACCCATATATTCTTCAGGTACTTTAACAGTTACGTCATAAATCGGCTCAAGTAACATTGGTGAAGCGGCAAGGAAACCTTTTTTGAATGCTTGTGAAGCAGCAAGTTTGAAGGATACCTCGTCAGAGTCAACCGCGTGGAAAGTACCATCAAATAAAGTAACTTTTACGTCGATTACTCTACTGCCGGTTAAAATACCTTTCTCTAAAATTTCGTTCAAACCTTTTTCAACTGCAGGAATAAATCTACCAGGAACAACACCGCCAACAATTGCATCAACAAATTCAAAACCGATGCCTCTAGGTTGTGGTTCCATTTTCAAATGAACATGACCGTATTGGCCTCTACCACCTGACTGCTTTTTATGCTTGTGTTCAGCATCTTCACATACTTTGCTAATTGTTTCTCTGTATGGAATCTTTGGTTCAACAAGGTCAACTTCAACATTGTATCTATCTTTCAATAATTTTATTGCTAAGGCTAATTGTAATTCACCTTGTCCAGATACAATTGTTTGTGCTAGTTCAGGTTCATATTTCACAGATAATGTTGGATCTTCTTCGTGAACCGTGTGCAAACCAGATGAAATTTTATCCTCATCTCCTTTTGCTTTAGGCTTGATTGCTCCTCTGATAACCGGCTCAGGGAAATTGATCGGATCCACTTCAATTGAAAAAGCTTTTGAGCAAAGTGTATTACCAGTGTGAGTATCTTTTAATTTTACTACTGCTCCAATATCACCGGCAATAAGTTTTGTAACTTCTTTTCTATTTTTACCATTAAGAACAAAAAGCTGTCCAAGTCTTTCAGTCTTGCCTCTTGATGAATTTATTAAGTCATTACCTGGGGCCAATGAACCGGAATAAACTTTAAAGATCGACAATTCACCAACATGCTGTTCAGATAATGATTTGAATATTAAGCAAGCAGGTTCGCCGTTAACGTCTGCTTTTACTTCAACTACATCATCTTTGTCAACAATCTTAGCTTTGGCAGGAACTCTATCAACCGGAGACGGGAAGAAGTTTACTGCAAAATCTAAAAAGCTTTCAACACCAACACCTTTTGTAGCAGACATTGCAAATGAAGGTACAAGTTGTCCGCTTGCTATTGCAGCCTTCAAACCTTTTGTTAATTCTTCATCACTTAATGTACCTTCTTCAAAGAATTTTTCCATTAATTCTTCATCAGATTCAGCAACTTTTTCTATCAATTCTTCACGTAAAGTTTCAGCTTGATCTTTTACATCAGCAGGAATATCAGCAACTTCTACTTTTTTAGAACCGGCTTCACCGTTTGTTACTGCTTTCATTTTTATTAAGTCAACAACACCATTAAAATTTACACCTTCACTTATTGGGAAGGTAACTATAGTTACGTCATTGCTTAATCTGTCCTTAGCCATTTGAACAGAATCACTATATTTTGAATGTTCGTTATCAACTTTATTTACGATTACTGTAGCTGGTAAATTATCTTCTTTAACTTTTTCCCAAGTTTGCTCTGTACCAACTTCAACACCTTCAGCACCTTTTATTACTGCGACAGCTGTATCAACAACGTGAAGACTGCTGACTACCTGACCAATAAAATCAGAATAACCCGGTGTATCTAATATATTTACTTTTGAATTTTTCCATTCAACATGAAGCGGTGTAGCTGAAATTGAAATTTTTCTTTCAGTTTCATTTGCATTAAAGTCGGAAACAGTATTTCCTTCATCTATTGAACCTATTCTATTTATTTCCCCCGCTGTGAATAAAATGAATTCTGATAAACTGGTTTTTCCACTTCCGCCGTGACCAATGAAGGCAATGTTACGGATTTGGTCGGTAGTATACTCTTTCAATGTTCTCTCCTGTTACAAATTATTACTAAATCAACTTTTTATTTTTTCCCAAAACGCCTTTACGCCGTTTGAAAGGGATCGTAATTTTTTCACCAAATCACTTACCGGATTACCGGAAGTGCTTTTAGTATTAATGAGTGAAAAACTTGTAATTTTATTTTTAAATGTGCGAACCTCATCACTCAGATCAGAGATTTGAGAGTTCGTATTTTCAATCAAATTGGATGCTTGTTGTGAGGTCTCTTTTAAACTTTCGATTAAAGGCAGTGCTTCTTCAGATATATTATGAATATCCTTCTGAATTACTTCTATTGAAGAACTGATTTTCCTTAAACTAACAATCAAATAAATACAGAGTGCAGAAGCACAAATTATAAGAACAATTAAAAATATATCAATCAATGGCATTCAGCTTAAGCTTCCTTCTCAGTATTTTTATAAGCATCAACTCCGGCTTTTATCGCTGATTTAAGCTTATCGCCTTCTTTTGCAATTACTTCTTTACCGGATTCAACTGCACCGCCGGCTTTTACTTTTGCATCGCTTAAAACTTGTTCAGCTTCTTTGATTATTTCGTCTACTTTTTCTTTAGCTTCAACAATCAATTTTTCAGATTTTTGTTTTCCGTCGTTGATTAATTCTGTGGCTTTAGTTTTTGCTTGTCTTAAATAAGCTTCAGCATCACCGTAATATTCATCAGCTTTTTCGCTGATATCTTTTCTTAATTCTTTACCTGACTTAGGCGCGTATAACAATGCAATCATTGAGCCCACAATTGATCCAGTTAAAAAACCAATAATTAAACCTTTTCCCAAACCGTTATCTTCTGACATATTGAGTCTCCTTTTAAATTTTTATTAACTAAGACAATTATACTATTCACTTCGCTGAAAATCAAGGATATACATGTCTACAGATACTGTGAATACTTGATTCATAAGATTACTACAGTTCTGTTTTCAGATAGTTCCTGGCATTTATATTCAATTAAATTATAGCTTTGAAATATAATTTTTAATTGAATAAGAGAAAACTTAAAAATGACTTAACGTGCAGATTAATTTAGATTTTATAGAATTTCTAAAATTGAATGGTAAACTTTTGAGATAGGCAAACCAATTACATTGTAATAACAACCGTTTATTTTATCAACAAAGACTGCCCCAAAATCATCCTGATAACCATAAGCTCCGGCTTTATCCATTGGACTTCCGGTTTTAATATAATCGACAATTTCTTTTCTGGTTAATTCTCTAAATGTTACTTTAGTCTTTTCGTAGTCTACTATCCTTTTTCCGTTATTTTTATTTACAAGTGAGTAACCAGTATAAACTGTGTGAGTGTTTCCGCTGAGTAATTTTAGTATCCTTTCAGCATCTTTTTTATTTTTTGGCTTGCCAATAATTTGTTTATTCAAAACAACAATTGTGTCGGCAGATAAAATAATACCCTCTTTTACTTTTTTTTCGGCAAGGCTCATTTTATCATTTGCCAAACGTTTTACTGTTTGAATCGGGTGTTCGCCATCCAATATTTCTTCGTGCAAATCAACGCTGAAAGATTTAAAAGGAAAACCAAGTAACTTTAAAAATTTTCTTCTTCTTGGAGATTTTGACGCTAAATAAAAAGGAGTGTTGAGTTTAATCATTCGAAAAGATTATCTGAATAAAGCTTTAATACTGCCCCAAGTTCTTTTTACACTTGAAACGATGTGAGCTATTGTCAGCTCATTACTTAGGGTTATAGTTCCGTCATTATCTACTATTTTAATTTGGTATATGTAAACAGCATCGTTAGTTTTATAAGCATTTTCATCAACATACTCATAAATTGAATTGCTGCCTTTTGGCTCAACTGTAGCAATGTCTACAAATTCACCATTAACAGTTTTCCTACTTACAACGAAATGTGAAAGGTTGGTTTCTTCTCCGGTAGCCCATTGAACAACAACGTTGCCTTGGTTGCTGTTAACTTCAAATGAGTTAAATTGAGCTCCACCGAATGCCTCGAAGGAAAAAAGTATAAAAAAGGATAGAATTGTGTAAATCACTTTTTTCATGACCATAATATATTTTTTATTGACATTTTTGTCAAGGTATAATGATTAAATAATTATTAAGGGAAAAATTTATACTGCTTTCAATTTTGTCCAATCACCGTACTTAAATTTAACAAATATGGTGATTGAATAAAGTATCACATAAAATGGCAATGCCAGCCAAGCACCGGTCAATCCCATTTCAAAAACAACTCCGAGTAAATAAGCAATCGGAACAAACAAGAACCAGTTGATGATCACTTCGGCAATCATTACAAAAAGTGTCTGCCCGGAAGCCTGTAATCCGTTTGCAAGCACAATTCCGATTCCGTAAAAAATCTGCCCTACCCCGGCAATTCGGAGAGCCGGAACGGCTTCTTCAATTACATGTGTGTCATTTGTTACGAGTGATAATATTATTCTGGGTGTGGCTGTTAAAAATATCCCGACAAGAATTGTGTAGAGCGTTGCTACTTTGCTCGTTTCAAAACCGTAATATTTTGCTTCATTAATTTTTTTTGAACCAAGGCTATTCCCCACTAGAGTATGAATTGCTATCCCAAAACCAAAACACGGGAAAAGCGAAATCTGAATGGCAGTTATTATTACCTGGCTAGCTGCTTGTGCTGTAGTGCTGATCAAACCGGAAATCGCGACAAAACCTAAAAATCCCAATAAAATGAATATATTTTGAAATGAAACCGGAAGAGAAATCTTTATAATTGACTTACCGATTTCTTTCACGTATCTAATTGCTTTAAAGTATTGATATCTCAATCTGTAACGAGGAATAGAACAGACTATCAAATAATACATCGAATCACAAATGGTTGCCAAAGTTGATCCGAGTCCGGCTCCGGCTAATCCCATTCCTTCAATACCAAAAGCACCATAAATGAAAATGTAATTGAAAATCATATTCAAAACATTTGCCATAATTCCGGAATACATAAATATTTTTGTTTTGCCGATTCCGAAAAAGAAGCCGCGGTATGAGACTGTCATTAAAAAGAAAGGTAATCCCATAAAACGGTAGTGGAGATAATCCCCGGCAAAATACGCTACTTTGTCATCTACTGAGAGAAAATCAGCAAATCCGTATGCTGTATACGACATAAACCAGCCGACCGTAACTCCCGTAACTAAAGAAATTATTAGCGAAGTATTTAACACTTCCCCACATCGGATGTAGTTTTTTTCACCGAATCTACGTGCAGTTAAAACGTGAGTACCGGTAGCAAAACTGGAAAAAAAGGCTATAAATGCCCATGTTGCAAGTACTCCTAATCCCATTGCGGCGAGTGACGCTTCAGCTTCTTCCAATCGACCTACCATAGCAGTATCTACCAATGATACAACCATTTGAGTTGAAAGTCCGGCTATAGCTGGGAGTGCAATTTTTAAAATGTACCTGTATGTGCTGGCATCTGCTATAAATTTCATCGGGGCAAAAATATTGATTTTAAAGTTAGAAAAAAATCGAATATTTCTATTTTTTCATTTAGCGAAAACGTAATGCCTGATTCATTTTCAGGCAAGCATTATTCAATTGCTTAATTTTATTTATTTTTTTATTATTTTGCTTAACAAATATTTAACATAAAGTGGAGATCATGTTTTGACTAAACAGGAAGAATTAAACCGACTGTTAAAGTCTCAAGGCATCAAAGAAAGCTGGCTAGCAGAGAAGCTTGGCATTAAATCTACTACCCTAAAATTTCTTTTACACGAAAGCGACAAATTTGATGAAGACCTCTACGAACAGATAAAAGAGATTTTATCTGAATACCAATATGAATTGACATTGTACGATGAAGAACCAACAGACAACTATGATCTGTTTACAGATGAAGAATTACGTGTTGGAATTGGTGAAAGAATTAGAAGTTTTGCAAAACGTAAATATGGCACACTGAAAAAACTAGCCGAAGCAATGGAAATCTCGCCTCAGCAGCTTCAGCAATACATCAGTGGAAAACGTGAACCCGGCTCACGGATTCTTGTGAAATTACTCCGACTTGGTTGTGATATAAATTGGCTTTTGGGCGGCTCGGAATCAATTGAGTCTTACAAAATATACAAGCTTGAAAGCGAATTACGAAAACTGCACGAGGGTTATTCCGAGATTGAAAAAATAGTAAACCGGATTGAGCATCCGCATAAGCATCAGGAACATAAAGAGTAATTATTTTTATCAGTTCACAAGAAAAAAGGTTATCAGATTGCCCCCTTTAATCTCAAGAAGCGAAGTCGAGAATCTAACCTCAGATAAAGTTGTTGAATTGTTAAGTTTGAAAGTTGTAGAAAAAACTCATCTAGATTATAAATCGAAATTAAGCTACGATTCCAAAGGAAAACGTGAAATCCACAAAGAGATTTTAAAGGATATCACTTCTTTTGCTAATTCGCGAGGCGGTATTATACTGATAGGTGTACAGGAACCAAACGAAGAACTCGAAATAGAAAATCAAGTTTTAGGAATTCATGATTGCAAAACAATTTCGACCAATATTGAGAGACTTTGTGCAACATCAATTGAACCAAGGATACCAGGACTAGTTGTTACTTTTCTTCAAGTTTTCGATAAAAAAGAAATTATCATAATATTTATTCCATCAAGTACAATAAAACCTCATATGGTAAATTATGATAAGCATAGAGCTTTTTATATTAGACATACAGAATCTTCTGTCCCGATGACAGTCCAAGAGATTAGAGATGCTGTTTTATACTCTTCAAATATTGAAAAAAATGCTTCGATAATAGCCCAAAATGAAGAAATTGAAATTTTTGATTATTATTTAAAAGATGAACCAGCTTTTCTTTTTCAAGCCGTTCCATTAAATATAATGGAAACTGAGATTGATGTGGAGTCTCAAATTACACATGATATTATTGTCGGGAATTCCAGAAGCTCAGGAGGGCAATTCTCAATAAATAGTCAAAAAAGACCAACTCCTACAATCAAAGGTGTAATGGGCTCAAATTCCAGATACGGTATTGATTGGACAACTGAAATTCACCGAAACGGTTTTATTCAACTAGTATACAAAATTGAATATGAAGATTATACTGGTCAAAAAGAATATAAGCTTTTTGATAAGTATATTTATCTAATGAGACTATTTTTAGACTTTTGTGAAGAAATTTGGTCTAAATTAAATATTGATTCTCAATATTTATTAAAATGCAAAATTGTAAATACAACTGAGCTGTTCATTTTTACGAAAGATTATTTCAATCAGTTTCAACAAAAAAAGTATGGTAAGCATCAAATAGTATTTCAGGATATTGTTAAAAATATTGGTGAAAACTCTAAAACAGCACTTGAAATTTGGCAAAAGCAATTCTATAATGCGCAAGGCAGATGGCAAGAGTAATAGTTTTTAAATCAATTCAATAATTAAAACAAAAACCATGACCAAATAAACTCAATAAAATACACCGAGAGTACCGAGTAGCGTTATCAAAATATTTTCAATTCAAAAACTGCGACTAGTTTTAAATAAATATTAATTCTTAAAATTTTTTTTATTTAACTTGATTATCATTAAAGTTTTACCTTAACTTTAATTGTTGGCTAGCCGATCTAGTTAACATGTCTTTGCCAAATTTAACTCACAACTTTTTAAACTTTTAAATAAAGGAGACATTATGTCTTGGGTATCTGCATCTCACTTTTTTAATAAATCTGCATTAAATACTTTTACAGCAACATGGGAAGTACCTCCGGCACCCAAAAGCTCGGATGGACAAACT
The DNA here is from genome assembly GCA_028282005.1 of Melioribacteraceae bacterium. Classification (GTDB taxonomy): domain Bacteria; phylum Bacteroidota; class Ignavibacteria; order Ignavibacteriales; family Melioribacteraceae; genus JANQIV01. The sequence goes on from JANQIV010000195.1 coordinate 8,442, forward strand.
ATTTTTATTTTTAATGGTTTTCAGGCTTCACTTTATCATACTATTCCTAATTCAACTCGCTATGGTCATTCGACGGGTGCTGCTGTTCTCCAGCCGGTACTTCAATGGGGCGAAGGTGGTGTTAACAAATGGCAAGTTTAAAATTGGTGTTTAGCTGTCCAAGAAGTTACCGGCGAAGGAGATTGGGATACACATGACGTTGATCCCGGAGACTTAATTACTGGAACTGTTTCATCTTCAACTGACGATAACGGAAATGTTATATGGTCAATAAAAACAAAAGTTACTGACGCAACTCATAACGAAAAAGGTGAATACATTGCCACAGTAAGTCAAAAAAAAATTGAGGAAACTTGGCAGTCATCTGTAATCCCCGGAAACAATATTGTTCCGGGCACATTTATGTTTAATGAACCGGTTGTAGTAATTGAATCATACGCTGCAGGTGGAAAAGCAACTTCATCCTTAACATGTGATGATTACCCTGACACGGATTCCATTACTTTCTATAATATGGGGATATTAAATGAAACCGGTGATCAGGTTACACAAAATTGGCAGAAAGATACTGTTCCACTTGGACCTTCCGGTTGTGCAACGGTAAACGGTTCAAATATTTTTGTTGATTCCAACATGGCGGGAGCAGGCCAAGTAAAGCTTGGCGTACAAAAAAATATTTCCGGCTAAAAACTTTTTTTATTTAATTATTGGCGACTTCTTTTTACCGGTCGCCAAATTTTTAGTGTTTGCTATAATTCCAACCTAAATCCGCCGTAATAAAATCCACCGTGAGTACCGAACTGTGTTACACGCCTGCTGTAAATAAATCTTTCGCCGCTTCTGTTTGCTTCTTTTGTATGCTCATCCGGAAAAGTATTGAACAAGTTATTCGCACCAACTATCAATTCAATTCCTTCCAGCAATTCGTAACTACCTTCCAAATCAAAAATTATCTTAGCAGAAAAAGTCTCATCGTTTGCGGTGTTGGTAGGCTTGTACTCAATACTGCCGTAGTAATTAGCCCTTGTTGTAATTGAGTATTTTCCCGCAGAATATGTAACTGTTAAACTCCCCTTCACTCTCGGCAAAGCATCTTCAAGCCGGTTCTTTTCTTCACGGTTAAAGATTGTATTTTTGACCGCTTCAATATCACCTCCGGCAAACTTATCCGCAATAGATTGCGGGACATTAATTTTATCAACTTCGGTTTCTGTGAAATTCGCAACTCCAGTAATTGATAAACTACCCTGCATCAAAAGTGTGGAATAGCTGACAGATAAATCAACACCGGTTGTTTTTGTATCAACCGCATTGGTAAAAAACTGAGCCTGGCTTACACCCTGGCTTTCAAATGGTTCTAAAATTCTTTGCACAATCGGATCACTATCTGTAAAACGGCTTGTTAAAACAATTCTGTCGTCAATGGTTATGTAATACAAATCAGTCGAAATTGATAACCCGTCAAACGGCTTTATAACAACTCCGCCGCTGAGGTTGATTGACTTCTCTTCAGTTAAATTTGGAATCCCGAAAGCCTTTGCGACTGCGCTGTTATTGTGCGCCGTCATTACCTGGCTTGGCAAAAGTTCACCCGTTGTTTCGTCAACTACAAATTGAGTGCTCACATTATTAAACCAAACTTGATGCAGTGACGGTGCCCTGAATCCACTGCTCACGGCAGCCCTAAAAGCGATCTCTTTTGATGCTTCAATTCTTGTTGCGAGTTTTCCGATTAAAGTATTTCCGAAATCATTATAATTTTCGTATCTCACTCCCACATCAATCAGAAATTGATCAGTAAACACACTTTCCAATCCACCGTAAATGCTGATGCTGTTTCTGAATCTGTCAACTTCATTAACCGGCTGAAATCCCGGGAATACTTGCGAGCCTGCTGCTTTCGGCGCTCCTGTTGAGGTTGTATCGAAATCTACTCCAGTCCGACTTCCACCATTGCCTAATTGCCAAGACGCATCTTCCCCGGCGGTGATTGAATAATTTTCAACTCTGAATTCACCACCCAATGCAAGTGTCAGAGATTTTAATTTTCCCTTTGTGTCAATTAATCTGGTGATATCAATATTTCCAGAAGTCTGTGCAAACTCTAATCTACCGGCATCAAATGAAACCGGGCTTGACGAACCAAGTGAAGCGTTGTTTGTGTTTTCAATATTATACTGAAACGAGTTGCCCCCATGCACAACACTTACATCCAAATCCCATCCATTAAACGTTCCTTGCAAACCGGCACCAAAAGAGAGATCACCTAAAACCGTATGTATTTCAGGCAAAAAACCATTCGGATAAATTGAAGGTACAACCCGCGCTTCCGAATTCGGTAATCTATAAAAACCGGTTGCCATTCCCCTCCTGTGAGAAAACCCACCAAATGAATAAAAGTTTGCACTTTCATTTACCGGGATTGTTGTGTTGTAAAATATTATACCAGAAGTACTTTGCCCCTGTCCGGTTTTCATAGAAAAATCATCCCGAGTCAAACCACGTCTAGCAAGTTCAGCATTTGTGGCGTCTGTTCCGGAAATACCAGTAAAAATATCACCAGTCCAACTTCCCGATCTATTTGTTCTTTCTTTATTGGTGTAATCTCCAGCGACATTGAAGTAACCTTTTTCGCCAACTTTAAAACCAAAATTAATTCCGGTCTGAATTTTTTCACCGTCGCCTTCGCCCGATACTCCGGCTGTGCTGTTTATTTGAAAATTATTAGTCTGCTTTTTTAGAACAACATTTATTACCCCCGCAATAGCATCCGAACCGTATTGTGCTGCAGCTCCGTCGCGCAGAACTTCAATTCTTTCAATTGCTGAAAGCGGAATTGTGTTAAAGTCAACGCCGACTGTACCGCGACCAAATGTACCATTTACATTAACCAATGCAGACGAGTGCCTTCTTTTTCCGTTTAATAAAACTAAAACTTGATCAGGGCCCAATCCCCTCAAACTAGCGGGCATAATGTGATCGGTACCGTCTGAAATTGTTTGCTGAGAAGCGTTAAACGAAGGAGCAAGCGATCTCAATACCTGGTTCAATTCTGTGTGCCCGGCTTCTTCAATATCCTTTGTTGTTATTAGATCAACCGGAACAGGGGTTGCTGTAATTGAACGAACCGTGCGAGATCCAAGTACAACCAATTCTTCTCCAATATCAATTGGTGTCGATTCTAGTTCAAAGTTTAATTCTATGGCTTCACCTTTTGTAATTGAAAAAGACTTTTCTCGGGTTTTGTATCCAACATAGCTTGCAAATAAAGTGTAAGAGCCTGGTTGTAACTTAATTTCGTAAAGGCCGTCGGGATCAGTAGAAAATCCTAAAAACGTTCCTTGAATTATCATGTTCACACCGATTAGGGCTTCTTTCGTTTTGGCGTCAGTTATTTTGCCTTTTACTTTACCTAAGTTTTGTGAATAAATATTTGAAGAAAAAAGAGAAAGTAAGACTATTAGAAAAATTCTTTCAAATTTATTCATAATTTAAACCCCTTCGTTTATTTTGAATTTCACAAAATAATGTAAAAAATTTAATTTGCAGTGATTTAGAAAATAGACTTTAGTAGATTACACGGAAGTAAGAAACTGTGGAGCTAAGCGGGTTCGAACCGCTGACCTCTTGACTGCCAGTCAAGTGCTCTCCCAACTGAGCTATAGCCCCAACAATCTTAAATTCGAATTGCTAATATCGAAATCCTAAATTAAAAAGGCAAAAACTATTTATTTAAGCTCTTTTTCATTAATTGAAATTGAATAATGTTCTTTCCCTTCCCAATCTATTATTTTCAAATTTAGTGTTCTATCATTTCTTGGTCCGGTTACATTTAATAATCCAAAATTCCGGTCTAGTAGTACACTCTCTTCAATTCTTGCAGCGTTAGGCCATAACCTACTTGATGGGCCGGCAGTTAAAGGAGAAATAGTAAATTCATACAAAGGATATGTTCCGGGCCTATCAAGTTTAGTAACTTCTGATCTGTGCACATCACCAGTTAAAAATACAACTCCCGGAATATTTTCTTTGGTAATCAAATTAATAATTTTTTGCCTTTCTTCCGGATATGTAGAATGGTTTTCTCCACCTGGAGTAGGATTCAAAAATTGTGTGCCGATCACAACAAACTTAAATGGCGCCCAGCTTGACGTTAATGCATCAATAAGCCATTCAACTTGCTTCTCTCCTACCAATTCTCTTTCAACTGTTTCCCTTCTCCTTTCTGGACTTCTGTAATACCTATCATCAAGCATATAAAAATCTAAATCCGACCACTGGAAAAAAGTTGTCACACCCGGCATATCATCAAAGCCGTACGAAGGATTAGCCCAGAAAAGTTTAAATGCCTCTAATGTGGCTTCTTTATTCCATAAACTGCGGTCGCTGTTGTTCGGCCCAAAATCATGATCGTCCCAGGTAGCGTAGTGATGAGTTGACCCAAGGAGCTTTTGCAGTTTATCAAAGCTTCGTGTGTGAGTGTGTCTTTTTAATATTGAAGAGCGTGCGTTCCAGTCTGCTTCTCGTAAATAAACATTGTCTCCCATCCAAATCATAAATTCAGGTTTCTTTTCATAAATAACATCAAGAATTTCGTGTTTATCACCGTATGGTTTTCCTGGTCTGTCGTAAATTTCTTCATTTACGAAAAAGCAACTTCCAATTACAAATTGCACATTTGGCGGGTCCTCACGCCAGTGCCATAATTTTTGGGATTGAAACTCCAAAGGATAATCAAATTCTGCTTTTCCATCATTTATAAATACAGCATATTCATAAGTTTTACCAGGCTCAACTTCATCCGCCACTAATTGAGCAGTGTAAGCTTTATGTTTTTCAGTCATTACTATATACGTGTGATATACCTTTTCCGGCTTCTCTTTTTCCCAATATTCAAATTGAACTTCAACAGCTTCTGTTGTTTGAACCCAAAGGGCAACTTCTCTCATTGTTGAATACCCAACCATTGGGCCAGACTGAATATAAGCTGACTGTGAAAAAGTTATAATGGATAAAAATAGAAATGCAGAAAAGAACTTTATTGTTTTCATAGTGTAAGACTCATTAGTTTTTGGATTGACTGCTAATTTAAAGACAATTATAATTATAAACGAAATTATATTTTGATTAACTTTACAAAGTAAATTTAAGGATAGAAATTGAAGTATTTCATAAATATAGTTTTAGCATCAGCATTTTTAACAGTGATTTTATTTCAAGGCTGCGATGATACAATCAATCAAACAGAAGTGGATAATGATTTAATTCCGGACAGCAATGTTAGTTATGTTGATCATATTTTTCCTGTGTTTAATGCAAAATGCAGTACCGCAGCCGGATGCCATAGTGCCGGTGACCGTGCTGGAGGCATATCACTACAAAGCTGGTCAGATGTAGTAGCAGATTTTTTAGTTGTAACCCCTGGTGAACCAAACAGCAGCAAACTCGTTTGGTCTATTGAAGGAAGAGCAGGTGTTGAACCCATGCCACCTCTCGGTTTTCCTCGTTTAACAAACAACCAAATTGACGGTATTAAAACCTGGATTGCAGAAGGTGCAAAAAATAACTGATGTTAAAAGCGGAATTTATATCCTAGAGATTTTTGCAGAATTGCCTTTCAATTTATCGATCAAAAAATTTTCCGAAGTAGATTTTCACAAAGGTTATTACTACTACATCGGGAGTGCTCAAAAAAATTTTCATCACAGAATAAAAAGACATTTAACGAGAGATAAAAAAATTCATTGGCATGTCGATCACTTGACTACAATTACTTCAAACGATATTAAAAGAATTTTCTATTCTGAAAATAAGCCAAAAGATTTTGAAACAGATTTAGCGATTGAGTTTTCAGAATTTCCTGATATAACTATTCCGGCAAAAGGTTTCGGCAATAGCGATGACCCTAAAGCAGAATCTCATTTGTTTTATTCAAAATCACAAAATCATTTTAACCAATTCATTTCGCGGTACCAATCAATGGTTCTTTTTACTCCATCATCCAACGATACTTGCTGACGATACCGTAATTCTTTTACAGCTTTGCTAGTGTCACAAGTTTGTGCTTCCTGTACAAAATCCCGTGCTTTTTCATAATTGAAAGTAGCTGCTTTTGAACTGAACCAAGAAAAAAACTCCGCAATAGCACCAACTGTAAAAATTATAAAATGAGGTATCTTTATTCGAAATGCTTTTTTACCAATATGCTTTTCAATAGTGTCACCTATTTGCGGCCATGTGTAAATTTCTTCCGGAGAAATAAAGTACATTTGTCCTGCTGAATTTTCATTTACCCCTGCAAGGTAAATACCATTTGCCAAATCCTTAACGTGAACGAGACTTACTTCTTTATTATTAAAACCTATCATCGCCATTAAACCTTGCTGATAAGTTTTGAAGTAAAGATAAATCTCTGTATCTCTTTCACCATAAACAGCAGGCGGACGAACAATAGTAATCGGCAACTCATCCATATATTTTTTTGAAAGTTCTTCCTGCTCAAGCTTACTTATTCCATAATTAGTAATCGGATTTGGTGACGTTTCTTCAGTATTAGGTTTACCAATTTTTGATGGGCCGCAAGCAGTTAAACTGCTGACAATAATAATTTTTTTAATTCCCGGATTTACTTCTCTAACAACTTCGAGTAAATTTTCAGTTGTCTTTACATTTCCGTTGAAGTAGCCTTCTTTATTTTTTGCTTTTACAACACCGGCAACGTGAAACAAATAATCAGCATCTTTTAAAACTTCTTTAAGGCCTTCTCTATCGAATAAACCGCAATCGTAGTTTTCAATCGGTTTATCCTTCAACCATTTTAAACTACTTGTTTTTCTCGTAATGCATTTTACTCTGTGTCCTTTCTCTAAAAGTAGATCAACCAAATGGCTGCCAACGAATCCCGTAGCGCCTGTAACAACCGATGTTAAGTTTTTGTCCATAGTATTTATAACCTATTGAAAAATTTGATTTTATGGGTTTTATATGATATTTTGACATGCTTCATTTCAAAGAATGCAAAATTAAGAAAAAGAAATATATAAAATATAATTATTACCGGAGGAAAGATTTTGGACCTTTTCAAGAAATGTTATGAATTTACACGTGCCGATGAAGTTAAGGCTATGGGCGTATATCCGTATTTTAGAGCGATTGAGGAAAATGAAGGACCTGTTGTATCGATAGAAGGAAGAAAAATAATAATGGCTGGATCAAATAACTATCTTGGTTTAACAGCCCACCCAAAAGTTAAAGAAGCTGCAGAAGAAGCTGTTCGTAAATACGGAACCGGATGTTCAGGCTCACGTTATTTAACAGGAACATTGGATATTCATATTGAACTTGAAGAAAAGCTTGCAGAGTTTTTTAATGCTGAAGCAGTACTGCTTTATAGTACCGGTTATCAAACTGCACAGGGTATTATTCCTACTTTAGTACAACGTGGAGAGTATGTTATTTCAGACAAAGACAATCATGCTTGTATAGTTGCCGGTAACTTAATGGCTCGTGGTGCTACTGCTGAATTGCTTCGTTACAAACATAACGACATGCAAGATTTGGAAAGGGTTTTAGCGAAAGTGCCAAAAGATGCTGCCAAATTAATTGTTAGTGATGGTGTGTTTAGTACCGGTGGTGAAATTGTTGATCTTCCAACATTAGTAAAGCTTGCAAAAGAAAATAATGCAAGATTACTTATCGATGATGCACACTCAGTTGGCGTTATCGGTAAAGGCGGAAGAGGAACAGCAAGTGAATTCGGACTTGAAAAAGAAGTTGACATGACAATGGGAACTTTCAGTAAAACTTTTGCTTCTCTCGGTGGATTCGTTTCTGGCGAAGCTAAAGTTATTGATTACTTGAAGCATCATTCCCCTGCTTTAATTTTCAGTGCTTCCCCTACTCCGGCAGCCGTTGCTGCAGCATTAGCCGCTTTAGAAATTATACAAGAAGAGCCCGAAAGAGTTGACCAATTAATAGCTAATGCCGATAGAGTTAGAAAAGGATTAAAAGAGGCCGGCTTTAACATAATAGAAGGCCGTACCGGTATTGTGCCTGTTATTGTTGGTGACGACGCAATCGCATTTAAAATGTGGCGCGCACTTTACGATGCGGGTATTTTCGTTAATGTATTTATTTCTCCCGGCGTACCTCAAGGCAGACAAATGATGCGCACAAGTTATATGTCAACTCATGAAAATGAGCATTTAGATTTTATAGTCGACACGTTCGCACAAGTCGGCAAAGGCTTAGGATTAATCTAATCTATCAAGCATCTCAGTCGAGATGCTTTTTTTTATTCTTTAACATTCGGAGAAACAATGAGCATCGAAATCAGAAAAGTATCGAGCAATTCTGAATTAAATAAATTTTTAAAATTCCCTTGGAAAATTTATAAAGGTGATCCTCACTGGGTGCCTCCTATTTTAATGGATGTAAAAAAGAAATTCAATAAAAAGAAAAATCCCTTTTTTGAACATGGAGATATCGAATCATTTTTAGCTTATAGAGATGGCGAAATAGTTGGTAGAATTTCTGCAGTTGCAAATGATCTCCATAACGAAGTTCATAATGAAAACATTGGTTTCTTCGGCTTCTTCGAATGTATAAATGATCAGGAAGTTGCAAATAAGTTATTTGATACGGCAAAAGAATGGTGCGCTGCAAAAGGCTTTGATACTATGCGCGGCCCGGCTAGTCCATCAAGCAACGAAGAATGGGCTTTACTTGTTGAAGGGTTTGAAGATTCGCCAAGATTGATGATGACGTACAATCCTAAATATTATATGGATTTGATCACAAATTACGGTTTTGAAAAAGCAAAAGATCTGCACGCTTGGAGAATTCCACAAGAGGAAATGAAAAATGAGTCGAAAATAAAAAGAGTTGCCGAGATTGCTAAGGACCGTTATAACCTTGTTGTCCGCTCTGCAAACATGAAAGATTTTGACAACGAGTTACAAAGAGTGAAATATGTTTACAACAAAGCTTGGGAACCTAACTGGGGTTTTGTTCCTTTCACAGAAAAAGAAATAGAAGATGCTGCATCATCATTCAAACCATTAGTTGAACCTGACTTAGTTTTATTCGGAGAAATAAATGGTGAAACTGTAGGCTTTGCATTAGTGATGCTCGATTACAATTATATTTTCAAGCAAATGGATGGGAAGCTTTTTCCTTTCAACATTATTAAACTTTTCACGAAACGCAAAGAAATCCCTTGGGTAAGAATTTTGATCTTAGGAATTATTCCTGAGTTTCAGAAAAGAGGATTTGATGCTGCTTTATATTGGGAGGTAATGGAACGAGCTGCTAAACGAGGTATTTACCAGGGTGAAGCAAGCTGGATACTTGAAGATAACGAAGCTATGGTAAAAGGCGCTAAACTAATGCGCGGGGAAAGATATAAAACTTACCGTGTTTATGATTACAAAATAAAATAGAGTAACCAATGAAAAAATTTTTATTACTCGCTTTATTACTTAGTACAACATTTGCCCAGTACACAACTGAAGATTACGAACTAATTAAAACCACTTACCTTCGTGAATTCAACAAAGAAATAATAAACAACTATCTCGATTCAAAAGATGATCAAAAAGTTATTCCAGGTTTATTGAGTGTAAGTCACAGCAACGATACAAGTTTTGTTGAAAAAATTGTATCGCTTAATTTTGATAAATATGGTAATTATATTGCTTTTGCATTGGGACAAATTGGTTATTCAGATACTTCTATTAAGTATTTACTTGAAAAAATTTCGATGGGTGAAGAAAATCCATTCATTGAAGATTGCTATGAGGCAATTGGCAAAATTGGCAATAAAACAACATTTGAAAAACTATTTAATAATCTAAGCTACATTGTTAATCCGGACTATCCTTTAGCAGCCACAAATATTTTTACAAGAATAGAAATTATTGATACACAAAAAGTCTTTTTACCACTCGCAATGTTTTTAAATGATGAAGATGAATACCTTTTTAATTCATTATTCGCGTTATATAGATTAGGTGGATATTTACCCACCTATGATTTTATGTGTGAAATTTTATATGATCATAAACACCACAATCGCGATATAATAAATTACACTCTCGGAAATTTAAGGAGAATTCAAAAGTTTCCGAAAAGTACTAAAATTATTAAAGAACTAGTTGCACATGAAGATTGGACGGTTAGGACTGAAGCAGCAAAAGCTATTTGCTATACGGAGTTTTCTCAAGAAATAAAAAATGAATATCTTAAATTATTATTTGATCCCAACCCAAACGTATCAAAACAAACTGCAATTTCAATTCGCAACATAAAACAAAAAGATATAATAAAAGAAAAACTTGATAAATTTTTATATAAAGATTTATTAACCGACAATGCACTGGGAGAACTTATTGTTTCTTACAGTGCTCTATTTTCTGATGAAACATTATTTCATCTCGACTCTTTAGATGAAAAACTTAATCTTGAATTTAAAATTCAAGCTTTCGATAATTCCTTGCATTCACCCGAAGAGTTATTGAAAAAGTATATATCATTTTTTGAAGAAGCAAATGAAAGAGAAGTGCTCAATCTCCTTTTTGCACTTAATGAACTAAGAGGTGAACTTGAAGACGATTCGCAAATAACAGAAACATATTTGAAATATCTTAATTCCGAAAACTCTGCTGCTGTAACTTTACTTTCTACATCCGTTGATTCAATATTCGTTGAAGAGAATAAAGGAAGAATTCAAAAAATAATTACTAATCAAGTTGAAGATAAAAAGAACGATCCGGAATTCATGGAACCATTACAACACATTGCAATACTTGCAGAAAAAATATCTCCGGAATTTTATAATAATACTCTCAAGACACTTACTTATTCTGACATTTATGCAATTAAAACTTTTGCTGAAAATAAGTTAGAGAATAAAGAGCAAAGCACTAAGTCAATTGACAAATTAAATGATATCTGGAAAGATGCCTTTGCATATTCCCGGGCAAAAGTTAAAACAAATAAAGGTGAGTTTACAATTGATTTCAGTCCGCAATGGTCTCCATTAAGTGTTGGTAATTTTATCAATTTGGCAAAGCAAAAATATTTTGAAAATGTAATCTTTCATCGTGTTGTTCCGAATTTTGTAATCCAAACCGGTGATCCTTCCGGTACTGGCTGGGGTGGACCAGGCTACGAGATTACTTCAGAATTTTCGATGCAGCCATATGACGAGGCTTACGTTGGCATGGCAAGTGCAGGCAAAGATACTGAAGGTTCACAATGGTTTGTAATGCATAGTACTTTTCCCCATTTGAACGGAAGGTATTCAAACTTCGGAAAAGTCATTTACGGGATGGACGTTGTTAATTCAATCGATCAGTACGACAATATCTTATCTATTGAATTGGTTGAATAAATTATCCTCTTGTGTTTAGAACCTCTTCATAAACTGATATATGAGCAGGATCAATAGTTTTTAGCTTTTCAAAAACTTTCGGATCTTTGTAGTCGGCTAAATATTCAGCAAACTCTCTTGCTTTTGCCTCAAAGAAAGTTTTTAGCAATACACTTCTTCTATTTATTTGCTTTATCTTTTTGTAAAGATTGTCAACAAGCTTAACCATATTCTGCTGAGCAAATTCTTTATCTGTTTTAATTAGGTCGATGCCGTTGAAGTAATAATCTGTGATATCTTGTCTAAAAGCTTGAAATTTACCATCTGCTAAATCTTGAACCAATGCTCTTTTATTGTAAGAAGTACTTTCCAAATTCCAGCCTTCGGAATATTGACTGCTTGCACCTAAAACCGCAATGTCAAAAGCTCTGGCAAAAAGTTCTGAACCACCAAGTTTGTCGTATGTATCTGAATCAAATCCAATTATTAAATAGGCATAAAAATCTAAAAAGCTTGTTAGAGCATCAAAATCAGATTGGTTAAAATATAATGTTTGCCCCTGCTCGTAGCGAAACCTCCAATTTTTATCCTGAATTTTAAGCACAAGTGATTTTTCATCCGTTTTAATAGCTTCATCACCTTTGACCATAAATACAGGACGTTGACTTGTTACAACTACTTGTGCTGCATAATTAACTTGGGCACTGGCACTTGTAATAAATATTGAGAATTGGCAATCAATTCTATCTTCATCATTCCATGAAATATTTGTAAATCGGTTCGTATTTAAATAATCTTCAACTTGTCGTGAAAAATCTCTCAGCTTATCTCTGTAAGTGATATCTACAGATTCATAATTTACTGTTACAGAAGCATTTAATTCTTGTGCAGAAATTAAAAAGGGAAAACAAAGTAAAAGAATAATTATAAATTTCATGGGTGCCTCAAATTGGATAAAGGGGTTAACAATTTAATTATTTGACTGTATTTCCGCAATTATTTAAACTTCATAATATGATTCAAAATAAATCTTTTTTAATCCCTCTATTGCTTTTAGTGTTCTTAACCGGCAAAAGTTCCGCCCAATTTAATCCGGGTGCTAAACAAATTGCGCTGGCTAACAGTGATATCGCTACAAATAACGATGTATTCGGATTATTCAATAATCCTGCAGGACTTTCTTATTCTTCAAAAAATGAATTAGGAGTGTTTTATTCGCCTGCTCCTTTCGGTTTATCAGAACTTGCAAGCGGATTTTCTGGATACAAACACAGCTTTCAATTTGGAACTTTAGCAGCCGGATACATGACTTACGGATTTGAGCTTTATAGAGAAAACATGGTTTCTGTTGCATATTCTAATTTTATTGAGGAAAAACTTGCAGTTGGTCTTACTGCAAACTACCATACAATTTCAATTGAAAGATACGGTGACGATAACTCGATTAGTTTTAATATTGGCGGAATTGCAAGTATCCAGCATAATTTGCGATTAGGATTCTTGTTTGAAAATATTACCCGCTCTTCGTTTGGTGAAGACGATAATCAAATTCCGGTTGTGTACAATGCCGGCTTAAGTTATGACATAAATCCTGAAATAACATTAAATGCTGCAGTTGAAAAAGAATTAGATTTTGATCCCTCAGTTAAATTTGGATTAGAGTACAAAATAATAGAATATTTCGAATTAAGATTTGGTTATAAAAATAAGCCTGATTCTTTTGCCGCCGGTATCGGGATAAATTATTCAATTTTCAATTTAGATTATGCCTTTTTTACTCATCAAGATTTAGGTTTAACTCATCAAGCAGGAATAATTTTCTCATTCGACAGCAATGAATAATCTATTCAAAATAATTTTTCTTCTCTTATTTGGAATTATTCCAAATTTCGTATTGGGACAGGTAGATACAACTTTTGTAAATGACCAAATCGAAATCCTACTTGAAGAATCTTCGATAGATGTTGACGATTCGCAACTTTATGATTTAATAGAACAATTAAAAGATAATCCGATTGATATAAACTCTGCCGGAGTTAACGAAATCCTACAAATCCCGTTTTTGGATTTTAAAGAAGCACAGGCAATTATTAATCACCGAGAAAAATACGGAAGATACTTTTCAACGAACGAATTAAATGCAGTAAAAGGAATTCCAACTGCTAAATCAAATCTCATAAAAGTTTTCTTTACAACGCAATCACAACAAGACAAAGAAATTGCGACTGGATTAAAATTGCCTGTTGAAATAGAGTTTAGATCCCGGGCAATTTCCGACTTGCAGGAAAGAGAAGGATTCAAAGACGGCTCATACCTTGGTTCGAGAATTAAAACCTACAACCGGCTTAAGTTAAATTACGGCAATAATATTTATGCCGGAGTTCTATTTGAAAAAGATGCCGGGGAAGAATCATTTACTGACTTTTACTCTTTTCATTTACAATACTGGAAAGGTAATTACAAAATAATCGGGGGTGATTATTTAGTTGAGTTTGGTCAGGGATTAGCAATGTGGGGGCCGTATGGTTTCTCTAAAGGTGCAAATTCGATTACTCCGGTTAATAAAAAAGCCAGAGGCATAATCGCATACACAAGTTCAGATGAAAACCAATTTTTCCGAGGTGCTGCTGCCCAAATGCAATTCGGGAAATTCAAAGTAATTCCATTTGTTTCTTTTACTTCTATAGATGGAAGTTTAAGCGAAAACGGCAACCAGATTTCATCAATTAAAATTGATGGACTGCACAGAACAGATAGCGAAATTAGAAATAAAAATAATATTGATAAACAAGTATTGGGCACAATTATTAATTATTTGCCAATCAATAACCTCAACCTCGGATTGCTATTTTACAATACAAACTTTACACCTCCCCACCCGAATAAAGGAGTAATATTCCCGCATGGGGAAAATTTTAATTTTTATTCTTTTAGTTACTCCACTTTTTATAAAAATATATTTGTTTCCGGAGAAATCGCTTACAATGATGTTTCTGTCGCTAGTATTAATTCAGTGAATATTTCTCTTACCGATAAAATATCATTTGTTACTTCTATTCGCAGTTACCCGTTTAATTTTTATAACTTCCATTCGAATGGATTTGGTGAAAGATCAAATACACAAAATGAGTTTGGAGTTTATGCCGGTTTAAGATGGCGTTCAGATTGGGGCTTATTCAATTTTTACTTTGATCAATTTAAATTCCCAAATGAAACGAATACTTTTCAGCTTAGTGGAAATGAATTCCAAATTAATTACGAAAGTAGAACTTTAAATAAAACAAGGCTCAACCTGCGTTTTCAAAACGAAACAAAAGAATCTGAAGAATCATTTAACTTCAACAAACAAATTGTAGATCAAGTAAGAAATAAATTCAGAAGCGAATTGGTTTATAATTTATCAAAATCTATCAGACTAAAAACAAGAGCTGAATTTGTATGGCTTGAGATTGAAAATCTGAAAAATGAAACCGGATTTTTAACATTTCAGGATATCCGTTACAGTATTAGTGATAAATTCAGATTTTACGGCAGGGTTGTTTTCTTCAAAACTGATTCTTTTGATTCCAGAATTTATGAGTTTGAAAACGATTTGACCGGTGTAATAACAAATCCGGCATTATTCGGAGAAGGAATGCGATGGTATTTTGTGATAAATTACTCGGTTTTGCCAAATTTAAAGTTATCGCTTAAATATGCTGAGTTAATAAAACCGGATGAGGGAACTTTAAGTTCAGGCAATAACGAAATCAACGGCAATTTAGATAATCGTATAAGTTTGCAACTCGATTTTGAGTATTAGTTAAAAACTACTGTAAATTTACTTCCCTTCCCTTTTTCACTTTCAACCAAAATTTCAGCAGAATTTAGATCGCAATATTTTTTGCATAGTGTTAACCCAAGGCCGTTACCTTCATAAATCCTGGTGTATCCTTGGTTTTCTTGAGAAAAGCTGTCAAATATATTTTCCATAAATTCTGGAGACATACCAATTCCTTCATCTTCAACACTCACAAAAACTTTTTGTTGTTCGTTAGTAGATGATATTATATGAATAGTACCTTCATTTGAATATTTAACAGCATTATCAAGCAAATTTGATAAAACTTGTTTCATCATTCCTGAATCAACATTCAACTTCTTTAAATTTTTGCTAAGGTCAGTTTCAATTTTTAGGGCTTTTTTTTCGGCTTCGATACTATACTCTTTGTAAATCTGATCGATAATTTCTTCGTTTAAATCAATCTCTCTCTTCTCAGCCACTGAAGTACTTGTGTTCAGTTCTGCAACATTAAGTATCAAATCAATAGTACGAGTTAATCTTTGAGCTCCCTTCTTTATGTAGCCAAATATTTCCTGCACCTCGTCATCTTTGTGATTGGAAAATTCTTCTTTCAAAATGGTTGTAAAGCTTAGTATAACGTTTACTGGAGTCCTTATCTCATGCGAAACTTGAGCTAAAAACTCTGATTTCATTTTATCAGCCTGTTCAGCGTTTTCTTTTGCCAATATTAGTGCCATTTCAGTTTTTCTTTTCATCAATAGATACAACATCAAAAATGCAATTACAAAAAACATTACAGATATAACAATAATAATAATCCAAATAGTATTTTTTTCTACCTCTACATAGGCATCAGGCAAATTTATTATGATACTTTCTGAAGGAAGCTGACTTTTTGAAATTCCAAACTTTTTAAGAATTTTTTCATCAAATCCCCAATAATTGCCTAGGTCAGTTCTAATCATAAGATTATTTGGTTTTTTTCCGTTTATTACTTCTAATGCCATTTTTGCCGCAGCTTCACCCTGCTTAAAAGGAATAGTAATTTTACCACCAATTATTCCATGTCCAAGATATATTCCCCAGACTCCAAATAGTGGTTTATCTAGTCTTTCTGATAATGATTTTAGCCTTTGTGAAAATGATTCTAGACTACCATTTTTATTAATAAAATATCCTACCTGCAACAAAATTGTCTTTTCAGGTAAATCTCTTACTTTGTTTATTATATCAGAATTAGACTTATTTTTAATAATGTGATATTTTAAATCAAAACTGAAATCATTCTCTTTTAGAAATTGATCTACTACTCTCTGACTTGTAATAGTTGTATCCGTAATCAATAAGGCATCAGTAGAATTGTTAAAAATTTTCAGCGCTAACTCTAGTGTTTCTTTTAAATCACTAAATTCAGTAACTCCTGTATAATTTCTTAGGTTAGCTGTCAGAGAGTCGTCATAGTTATTTACTCCGCAAAAAACTAATGGGGAATTCGGGAATAAATCATTTTTGTATCTATTCATAAATTCTAGAGCAATATTGTCTGAAGATATTATAACATCAAATTTTTGATTTCTATATTTCTCACGAAAAAGATTAGCCGATAGTTTAAACAATTTCTCCGATTGAAAACGTTTGGCGTCTAAGTATTCGATACTTATATCAAATTTGGTGTTATCGGAATTTAGCGTTGAAGAAATTCCTTTGTTAATTTCTTGTGTCCACTCAAATGTTTGGTGGTAAGAATGAAGTATGAGTACTTTACGATTTGCTGCAAAAGTAACTGAAGTAATCATAAAGAACAATAAAACCACTAAACAGAAATTCTTTGTTTCTTTCAAATTTCATCCAAAATTATCCATTACTCTATGCAACATATTATCGGAAAACAATTTATAATTTTTAGTTTTTAATAAAATTATTTATTGCACGTATCTGTTTTTCTTGTTAATTATTTTCCAACTATATAATTTTTAAACAACACTTTATAATGCTTTTTTATCGCATCAGAGCATTTTTTTTATAAATCGAACTGTTACACTAACTGCAACTGAAATAAATTAGCAAATAAACTTTTCATTTTAATAAGGATAAAACCTATGAGAACAATCGTATCATTACCTGGAGACGGAATTGGTAAAACAGTTTTACCTGAAGCAATCAGAGTTTTAGAAGCTGCTGGTTTTGAAGCAAATTATTTACACGGCGATATTGGCTGGGATTTCTGGATTAAAGAAGGTAACGCTCTTCCTCAAAGAACAATTGATTTATTAGCCGAACATAAAATCGGTTTGTTTGGCGCTATTACTAGTAAGCCAAAAGATGAAGCTACAAAAGAGCTTTCTTCTGAATTACAAGACAAAGGTTACGTATATTTCAGCCCAATCGTTGGATTAAGACAACATTTCAATTTAGATATCTGTACTCGTCCTTGTAAAGCTTTCAAAGGAAATCCACTTAACTTTATCAGAAAAGATGGTAAAGGCGGATACGAAGAGCCATTAGTTGACGCAGTTGTTTTCAGACAAAATACAGAAGGTATGTATGGCGGTATCGAGTGGACAAATCCTCCGGCACAAGTTAGAGAAGCTTTGGAAACTCATCCGAAAATGAAAAAATTTAAAGATGTTCCAAGTGAAGAAATGGCAATCTCAACTAGAATAGTTTCAAAAAATGCTACTTACAGAATAATTAAAGCAGCATTTGAATATGCAAAAAAACATGGTTACTCAAATGTAACAGTTTGCGAAAAACCAAACGTACTTAGAGAAACATCAGGAATGTTCTTGCAAACAGCAAGAGAAATAGCAAAAGATTATCCAGGTATCGATTTATGGGATACAAACATTGATGCTCAAATGATGTGGCTAACTAAAAATCCGGAAGTTTACGGTGTAATAGTTTCTGAAAATATGTTTGCTGATATCACTAGTGACGGTTTTGCAGGTTTAGTTGGTGGTTTAGGATTTGCTTGCTCCGCCAACGTTGGCGATGAAGTTGCTGTTTTTGAACCAACTCACGGATCTGCTCCGAAATATCAAGAATTGAATCCTTCAATTGTTAACCCAATTGCAATGATCTTAAGTGCTTGTATGATGTTGGATCACATTGATGAATCTGAAAAAGCAGAAAAAATCAGAAAAGCAATTGCGGCTGTTATTGAAGAGGGTAAAGTTAAAACATACGATATGATGAAAATCAGAGGCGGAGCATCCGCGATTGATAATGGAGCATGCACAACTCAACAAATGACTGACGCAATAATAGCTAAATTATAAAACTAAAAACGTGAGATGAATTAATTTTCATTTCACGTTTTCCTTTTTAAAGGAGGAGGAACTATGAGAGAAGAAGTATTAAAAATTTGGCCGGAAATAGATTGGATTAAAGATGAATCTCTTAGAGGGAAAACTTTAGGCTGTTGGGTATATGCTGTTGAAAATTCAGTACTTACGCCTGAAGATCTTGAAAAAATTCCTTTCTCACTATTGATTCAAAACTGCAATGTTTCATTTATGAATCACAAAAGAACATGTGTTCAATTAGCAGTTGATATTGCTAAAACTATGCAAGAAAACTTCAAGGATGATGTAAGCATCAATATGGATTTACTCATTTCGGGAGCAATCTTGATCGATGTTGGCAAATTAT
>JANQIV010000178.1 GCA_028282005.1 Melioribacteraceae bacterium
AGCCTTTCTGAAAAGATTTGCAAGCCGAAAATGCATCGCCAAGAGGGTTTATTTTAGCAGATTCATTTTGCCTACAAATCTCTCTGCACCAATTTTCAATTCATAGAAATAAATTCCGCTCGAAACATTCACGCCGGAATTATTACGTCCTTCCCAACGTGATATATAATTACCGGATGGCAATTGTTCGCTGACAAGTGTTGTAATTTCTTTACCTTGTATATTATAAACCTTCAATTCGGTCAATGAGTTTGCCAATCTTTGCGGAACTGAAAAACTAATCACGGTGCCGTTATTAAACGGATTCGGATAATTTCTTGCTAAAAGGAAATTCTCCGGAACTGCTTTCACTGTATTATCATCTTCAACCGAGGTTACAAGTTTGGCACCTTCTCCTCTTGAGTTACCATCGCTATCCGCAAGATAAATGTTCACCCAGTCAGGCCTAAAAGATTGAGCCAAATAAGTTTCTTTCCATTCATTATTGTTTATTCTTTGGAAGTTAGTTGTTGTGTATTCATAAAAACTAAAGACAGGTCCGATGAATGATACTTCTCCTCCACCGGGCAGACTAGTATTGATAACTGCCATATCAATCGGACCTGTACCAGCATGTTTTACCCACCCAACAAAAGAACCGCCTGCATCAGTGGGTGCTGTATGATAATCAGCAACAAGGTAATCTTCTTTTAAAAGGCCGTCATCCGCTTCACTGGCAAAATACATGTCAACATACCAGCCATCGTAGACTCCACCGCAAATGAACTCTTCAGCAACCATTCGCTTCAAAAAGTTTTTTTCAATTTCCGTAAACTCTGTATTTGTTAATTCTTTTTCCGCAATAACAGCAAGGGTATCACAGTAGCCGGCAAAGTTGTCGAAATAAAGATTGATGTGTTGTGCATCAACACCAACGTCGTTCAATTTTTCTTTCATCACTATCGCAAGCGTACTCATGCTTTCAAAAAATTCAGGAACAGGTTCAACAAAGCTGTAAGGGTACATACAAGTTATTCCGCCTGTGTAGGACTGTTTTGCATAAAGCAGGTTATCGTGTCGAAGCTCCGTCCACGCTGCAAGTTGCCCATTCATTTTTTGCTGCCACCACGCAGCAGTTTGCATAAATTCAGGTAAGTTATTTTTGTTTTCAGGAGGATTTAAAGTCCGGATAGAATTAAGCCAAGAATTATAAATTGAAGAATTCCAAAATTCATCATCGTGATTATCAATTAAATATCTAAGTGCAGCAATGTTTGTTGAATATTTGTATTCGTTCAGCTCATCTTCCAATAACTGCGCTGCGGCATCATTACCCAATGCAAAAAGCATATCAAGTGATTGCGGAAGCATTCGTCTTACATAATTGCCTTCACTTCTTATTTTATCATAAACTACATTAGCAGTAATATAAGAATCGATAACAAATCTTTGCCCGAATAAAAGAAAAGCTGAAGCAGGTTTAATTGAATCCGGATTAGACGGATCGTTCATCAAAATTTGTGAGAGTATCATTTGTTCCGCATAAGACTTTGAAGCTAATGTTAATTGAAACTGATCAAATAAAGCTTCATCTTTTAAATCTGAAGCATCATTAATTGATAGTTCAGTCGCTAGATCATTTAAGTTACTAATTGTAACATTATCCTGCTTCCCAACAAATGAAGAAATGATTTTTTCAATCTCTTCGTAAATAGGAGTTTGTTCATCAGAATTAATTAATTCGTTAATTAAATATGACATAATTACTTGTCGTTGCACATCAGTGGGTGTCGGTTTGTTTTCAGTACTTTCCGGAGCAATTAAGTATAACTCCATTTTGCCGAGCCAAATCATTGCTTGAAAATATCCGGCAAGTTGCGGATAGTTTAAGTCATCATAGTGTCCGCGAACTTTGAATTGACTGAAATCAAGCTTTCGCGTTGTTTCTGAAAAGAACGCGATCTCTTGAAAATCTTCTGATTTAATATACCCGAGAAACTCATCAACTTTTGCTTGGTTTTCATCATACTTTGGGATTGACGATTCATCCAAAAGAACTCTCGCAACTGTTAGATAAAGATCAACATCTTTTAAATAATTGAGCATCTCAGCATCGGAATGGTATTTTGCTTCCAGTACATCAATTTCTTCAATTGACTCATCCAACAAAGTTTTTACTTTTGTGATGAGTGTTGATAGTTCAATATCTTTTAGAATTAAGTCATACGATGAATGGAAGGCATGCAAAATAGCATCTGATGAAACGTAAACCGGTAAATCTTTATGATAAATATCTAAAAACTGTTCTCCAAATGATTTCCCTTTTAATCTTTCAGTTACCATAAATCCATGTTGATTCAAAAGAGATTTTTCGTAATCCGTTAACCCATATTTAATCTCAATTGAGTCAAGATAAAGTGGATCTGACGCAGGAGCGGCAATTTCATTTTTAAAGTTTCCCGCCGGAAACATTTGAAACAAATCATCGGAACTCATGTTTTGATTTCTTTCAAGAAAGGCTTTGTAAGCTTCAAACTTTTGATCAGTTTCCTGAGCAAAAGATACACAAGCAAGTAAAATTATTGCTACAAACAAGAGTACAAATTTTACATCCATAATTCCCCCATAGAGTATCTTCAATTATATTACATGATTAAATAACTAAAAGGTTGCAAAACACGTACCATTAAAAAGGATAATTTTGCTAAAAAATTGCGGCTAATTATTTTACGATGCGAAAATTTTGCACAACTAAGAATTTATTTCACAATTAGCGTTTTTTCAAAAATTTTCTTTTTAGCTTGTCAAAATGTTCTTTTGAAATTACTCTGTAATGCGGATTATAAGTTTCAATGAATTTTTTGCTATGGTGAACAACGTATTTATTTTCAGCAAGAAGGCTGTCAATCTTCGCTTTATCTTTATCGAAATTTTCAAAAATGTAACCTTCATTTTCAATTACAGATAATACTTTTGCCCATTCTTTCTTCCAATTTTCAATAGTTGGTTTGTCGGCAGAGTTTGCACTTTCTATAAAACTATTTAAGTAAGCTTCTTTCGGAATAAATCCTTCTTTAACAAGAATTAAATTCAGCCGTAAATATTTGTCATAATATCCAAGCGGCTGATAAATAATTGAATCATATTTTTCAACGGTTTGTAATTCGTATTCAAGATAATTCATTGCCGCAGTAGTGTCTTCAATTAAATGGCCCGGCCCCCAGTAACCCTGGAAAAATGATTTATATAAATCAACAAGCTGCTCTCCCGGATAATATTTTAGTTCGTTTTCAATAGCTATTCTGATCGGCCTATTATCCGAATTATTGTTTTTACAAGAAATTAAAAAACAGACTAGTAGTAAAATTGTAATCAAGTTTTTATTCATTATTCATCCATTCATTAATTAATCTAAATGAAATTGAAGAAGTTAGCGGAAGCCTGATCTCTTTTGATTTTATAGCGTTTGTCAATTCTTCACGCGTAAACCATCGGCAATCATCAAGTTCGTCTCTGTCAATATTCAATTTTGTTGATTTAGCTTCGGCAAAATAGCCAAGCATCAACGAGCCGGGGAAAGGCCAGGGATCAGAATATTTATATTGAATATTTTTTAAATTCAATCCTGTCTCTTCATAAACTTCTCTTTCCAAGCAAGATTTAAGTGATTCACCAAGTTCAACAAATCCGGCAATAGTTGAGTACATACCTTCGGGCCAGCGTTCTTGTCTTCCGAGCAAACATTTATCCTCATGATAAATTAAAACAATAATTGAGGGATCAACCCGTGGGAAAATTACTTTTTTACATTCTTCATTCGTACAAATTCGTGCAAATCCACCATCAATTGATTTTGTTTTACTTCCGCAAACTCCACAAAATTTATTTTGGTGATGCCACAAAACCAGTGACCGGCTGAAGCTTAAAATTGAGGAATCAAATTTGCTTAACAGAGGTGTGAAGTAAACTAGTTCTT
Source organism: Melioribacteraceae bacterium (assembly GCA_028282005.1). GTDB lineage: Bacteria > Bacteroidota > Ignavibacteria > Ignavibacteriales > Melioribacteraceae > JANQIV01. The sequence goes on from JANQIV010000178.1 coordinate 3,956, forward strand.
TCACGTCAACTTCAGAAGAGATCAGTTTTTCCTTTTTGGTTTTATCAACTTCATAAGTGAAATAAAATTTCTCATTTATCTCACCAAGAAAAATAATTTGCTGATCATCATAATCTTTATTGAGCTCTTCCCTTTTCAAATAAAGAGCTGCGTGTGGATTACCTAGTTTTAAGAACACCAGTGATTCAAAAGCCGGGATGAACAAAGCAGCATCTGAATTAAATTTATCAACAATCCAATTTTTGTTTTTTCTTTTATTGTTATGCCGGTTTAATCCGGCATTATCAAAATAGGTTCTAATTTTTGAGTCCTCTTTCCTTCAAAATATTTTTGAATCTTGTTTTGCTTAAATAGTAATCTTCCAATAATTCGCCATTTTGCAGCAAGGCATAAACACAATAACCGGAAGGAGAACTTTTTGCATCTTCAGGATTTTCAATTTTTTTCACTTTCAAATCTACTTCATTAAATTTTGCTACTGTCTGCAATTCCGGTACTGATTTTGCGATCATTGGGCATTGGTCAGAATAAACAAGATTTAGTCCGTCATAATTTTTTTGTTCACTTTCCCAATCGGTAAATTTTGGCAATTTTCCTTTTTTTAATTTATGAACCATCAAATCGTACCTGCCTTTTGAATCAATTAATTCAAAACCGTTTTTCTCAAATATTCTTTTATCGGCAAGCCACGAACCATCGCTCGCGACAATAACAACTCCAAGTTTGTTCTGTTTTTTCGCGTCCTCAATACAGTCTTTAACCAGCATAGAGCCTAACCCTTTTCCAAAAATCTTTGTGTCAAAAAACCACAAGCAATGAATGAAAAGGAATCCCTTACCTTCAACTCCGCGCCAACAATGCTCGATATTTATGTACTCAAGAAAACCCAAAATTTTGTTTTGTGAATCTCTGAGCTGTTTAAATTTCAAACCATTCGGAAACTGGCTAATTGCCCATTCAAGTTTCGGTAAATATCCTTCGTGCTTTTTATTTTTTATACAACCAATACCATACTGGTCAATATTTGATTCATCAACCGTAACTATTTTGTATTCCATTTTTAATTCCTGTTGATGGGAAAATCAGTTAATTAAATATAGCAATAACTACAAAACTATAAGACGAACTTATCGGAGAAAAATTCGTCAAAAGACAACAACTCCAATTTGAATGGCAATTAAATGAACAGAAAAGATTTTATAAAAAACACTTCTTTTGGTTTTGCAGGATTAATAATCGGTACAAATTTGATTTCGTCACAAAACGAAAAACCACCGCCAATTGAAAAGGAAATGGTTAATGAATTTGTTCGGGTCGCACACTTTGATTTAAACAAAGTAAAAGAATTATTTGATGAAAATCCCAGTTTACTTCATTCAGCTTGGGATTGGGGTGGTGGTGATTTTGAAACTGCTGTTGGGGCGGCAGGACATATGGGAAACAAAGAAATCGTAAACTTCTTTTTGGGAAAAGGTGCACGAATGAATTTATTTGTTGCCGCAATGATGGGAAAGCTTAATATTGTAAAAGCCATTATTGAATCATTTCCGGAACAAATTAATTCAAAAGGGCCGCACGGGTTATCACTTATACATCATGCAGAAAAAGGGGGTGAAGAAGCATTGCCGGTTCTGGATTATTTGAAGTCCAAGAAAGCTTAATTATTTCACCCTTCATTACCTTGTTTTTTTGATTGATACAAATCTGCTATTTCATGCATCTTTTCAAGTTCGGCAGGAAATAGGGAGTATAAATTGTCAACATATTTTTTATAAATACTGTTTTGCCTGTCTCTCGTTAATCTGTTTACAGTTTCATCTGCTGATAACTCATAACTTATATTTATTTCACTGATCATGTTTAGAACTACTTCTATTATATCGTTTTTCTTTTCTTCCGAATTAGTTCTTTCATAGTCAATCATATAGATTAATAATTTCAATGCAAGCGCTTCACCGTAACCGGGAGTTGAAAGTAACGATTTATCCAAATACTCCAAACCCCTTGCACGTTGTTGTTTAGCTCCGTATGATTCGAATTCATTTAGATACAACAATGCAGCATTAACCCAAGTAGTGCCATAAAATTTATACTTTGATGAAAACTTCTCAATAAGTTTTTCGATCTCATTATGATTTTTATCTAAATAATAAATTCTTATAATTTCATCTATCACTTGAATGAACAATGACTCATCATTAATTTCATCACATTTGACCAACAATCTGTTTAAATCATTAATTACAGTGTAGTCATTATATTGAAGTTTCTTTCTTATAGCCTGCAGTTCAACATCGTAGATTATTTTTTTAGACTCATCCTGAAATTTCCGCAGCCTGTCTAAATCTTCCGACATTTCTTTTCTCAAACTAACAACAAGCAATTCACTTTCAGCTTTTATACGCTTGTTAATTTCATCGCTTACATATTTTCTTGCGGCAAATACGGCGGCACCACCAAGGAAAGTAAATATCACACCGATGGTTGTAAACCAAAATGTAAATTTGTCATCAACCTGTCTTGAAATTTTTGTTTCGATTATATTCTCGAAATCTTCATTCGGAATTCTTGTGTAGTTTTTTTCATCTATTTTTTTTTCTAATTCTTTGATCGCCGAGATTACCTCATCATTATTTTTTATAGTATCACTTTGAGCATTAATACTCGCAAATAATAAAACTGATAGCAGTGAAATAATAATTAGTTTCATTTTATTATCCCCTCTTTGAAAGTTTCGTAATCTTTTAATTATAAATCAATATCTTTGCCCGGATGAATCAATCATTGGGACAAAACGAACCGGGAGAATTTCTTTTTCGAACAGCTTGTCTTTAAACTTTTCAATGTAAACCAATTCTTGCCGGAAAGAATCTCCCACCGGGATGATCATCCTTCCTCCTTCTTTTAATTGTTCTTTTAACGGCAAAGGAATATTAGCCGGTGAACAAGTAACTATAATCGCATCAAACGGAGCAAACTCTTTCCAGCCTTTGTAGCCGTCACCTATTTTTACTTTGATATTTTTATAATTCAATTTTCTTAAAAGTGAGTCGGCTCTTTCACCCAATGTTTTATTAATTTCAATTGTATAAACACTGTCACAAAGTTCACCCAATATTGCAGCTTGGTAGCCGGAGCCTGTACCGATTTCAAGGACTTTTTCATTTCTTTTTATCTTCAAAACGTTTGTCATAAAAGCAACAATAAAGGGCTGGGAAATAGTTTGTCTTTCTCCAATAGGTAAGGGACGGTCTTGGTATGCATATCTTTTTTGGTCATCAGGCACAAACAAATGCCGGTCAACTTTATAAAGTGCGTTTAAAATATCTTCATCAGTAATACTTCTTGCTTTAATCTGATTTTCAACCATTCTTTTTTTAGCGGATTCAAATTCTGATTGGGAAGTAATTTTAGAATTACAGGCTGCAATTAAAATCCAAAAAGCCGTAAGTAAAATCTTACTTAAAAGATTTTTGTGACTTTTCATATTTAACCTATTCGGAAAGATTTAATTGATATAAAATAAAAAACAATTTAGAATTAAATGAAATTAATCTTAGTGTTCTATTTCAGTAGAAGCATTTGCTTAGATAAGAATTTTTCCCCATTTATATTTAGCATATAAAAATAAACACCACTGGAAAGACTCTCTCCATTAAAATGAACCGAATAAACTCCTGCAGCTCTTTCTTCATTTATGAGAGTTTCGACTACTTTACCACTAACGTCATAAATTTTTAGGTTTACAAAACTTCTGGCAGGCAGCTTAAAGCTAATAACTGTTTCGGGATTAAATGGATTCGGATAATTTTGGAATAATTGAAAATCGTAAAGCTCTTCTTTATGATCGGATTGTTTAACATTTGTAACACCATCTAACTCAATAACCAACATATTCCAGTATTTTAGTTTTGGAAGTTCGCACAATAGACGTCCTTCGTCCAGACTATATGTTAAGTCAGCAGGTTTACCTTCATAAAAATCTGGAGAAGCCGCCCAGAGTTTTTTTACATTACCGTTAATAGGAATGTCGATCTTGATATTTTCAAGTACGTCCGGCTCAACTTGTATTTTCTGATTATCTGTCCATTCCAATGTAGTGGCGTTAGTAAAATTTATTAAATGCATAATTAAGTTATCCCCAACTTTTTTTCCAACAAGAGCAATAGACTCCTTTTTAGGCGGCCAGTTCTTGAAATTATAATTCTCCCCACTTAGGTTTACAGATTGAAAAATCCCACCATCCCTCAGTAAGTTTTGATATGCAACTGAAAAATCATAATAGTTTTCAACATCTTTTCGGAGTTTCTCGTCCATCTGTAAATTATTGTTCGGAAAATATTCATGCCCGAGCATATGTTCGCCTAACTCAATATGCGCCCCACCAAAAGCAAAAATTACTGCGTCAGTAAATAGAACAGCCGGATTATTAAAATAACCAAAAGAGTCTGAGAGGTCATGATTCACGTAACCGGCTATCACAGGTTTTTTTTCACCATATTGAAATTGGTTGTTCAACAAAATATTTGCTAAAGAACTAAAGGTATCATTTGGCGGCCAAACTTCAGTGTATAAAAATTCTGAGTCAGTAGTCGAGATGCCTGATTGACCATACTGATTAACAGCATTCATTACAATCTCAACATTCAATTCCGATTTGATATTGTTTATAAAGTCACCAAACGAATTACCAACATCAACCAGGTTACCGTTAAAATCGTATCTACTCCCTCTATCTCCAAGCTGGTCAATATGCCACCCGTCAAAATTCAAAACAGTAAAAACTTTTCTCATTTCCTCAATTAAATAATTTTGCCATCCAACATTAACAGGATTCATTACAAAAATTTGGTGACCCCAAAATGATAAATCAATAAAATCTTTTGAGGATGCGTTTCTATCTTTGAATAAGAACCAATCAGTTTGAATCCCATCGGATTCAGCAGTTTCGGTCGCACCATAGATTAAATTATAGGCCATCGTTTTTATATTTCTATTTCGGGCAGCATCAATATATTTTTCTATTGTATTCAAATAAATAGTTCTGTTAGCGATATCAAGCCATGTTTCAGAGGGATTTTCAACAGTGCCTTTTAAAGGTTTGTGATGTTTATAATGCCAGTCATAAAATTGAATTCCATTAACATGATGCCTTGTTAAATTTTCTATTACTTTCGCAATAGTACTGTCACTCAAATTCGAAAAATCAGAAAGAAATCCGTAACGGGGAAATTTGCTCCAATCCGAAGAAACATCCACCGCAATTGAAGTACTGTCTACAGTTTGACCATTTTGAATTAATCTTATAAATGTCAGGTAACCTTTAAAGTCAGTTTCCGGCGGAACCCACGCCCAAGTATTATTTTTATTTTCTATCTGAATATTTTGTGTCGAAATCAAATCAGATAAATGATAGTAGTTAATTTCAAGAAAATAATTTTGGTTTAATTCAGAAATTTCTAATGAATAATTTACGGAATCACCAATGTGGTATTGGCTTTTATCAGTATTAATGGATACGATATTTTGTGAATAAGAAAAAACAAATAATAATATATATATGACTAAAAACTTCTTCATTCTTTTTTGAGCTTACTGTTTTAACATCTATGGTGTTTCTCCAACCAATCCAATAGTCTTCATTTATTGTCCCATTTGCTTTTTAACCATCTTATCAAATATGAAATTTGGAATTAGAGAAACAAATTTGGCACCAACTGCTGTTTGCCACGGGAACTCAATTACTTTTTTATCTTTTTCAATTCCTTTAATAATTATTTTTGCAGCTTTGTCGGAATTCATTAAAAAGGGCATATGAAATTTATGGTTAGCCGTCATCGGTGTTGCAACAAATCCGGGTTTAATGGTAATCACTTTTATTCCGTACTTAATAAACTCTATCCTCAAACCTTCCAACATTATTGAAGCAGCTGCTTTACTTCCACAGTAAAAACTACTGCCGGGATAACCTCTATTATCAGCCAAGCTTGAAACCCCAGCTATAATTCCTTTTCTTTCCTTTTTCATTTGAGGAAGCAATTCTTCGATCCAGTAAATCAGCCCCATCACATTTGTACCGTAGACTTTTTCACCAATGGCAGAATCATAATTATCCGGATTTACATTTCCACCCACGCCGGCATTAAGAATTGCAATATCAATATTACCTAAAATTTTACTTTTAGTTTGTTTAACAGCTTCTTTATTGCTTACATCATTCTGATGAATTTCTATTGCCGCTTTGTTTCCAGATAAGTTTGCTTTTATTTCTTTGAGAAGTTCAATCCTTCTTGCAGTCAAAATGAGTTTACATTTAATGTGAGATAATTTCTCTGCCAGCGCTTTACCAATACCCGTTGAAGCCCCGGTAATGAGAATATTTTTGTTTGTGAATTTCATAAGAGAAGTTTTTTGAAATGTAATTTATGGAAGTAAAGCTTAAATCAAAAAATAAAAGCCCAGATAAACCGGGCTGTAAAAAATTTAACAAGGTATTTTTTCAACAGGAGCATCTGTAATTTCATGCCAGTTTCCGTTAGCAAAATATTTGTACTGCGCTATACCTTTTGACCAGTCATCAGAAAGTACCATTCTTAATTCTACATTAGGAGGAATAACCGGCCCAATACCACCATGAGGAGGCCATTCTATTGGTGGATAACCAGTCGCTGTTACTAAAATGTGAGTCTCATTTGGCATTACAGTCATATTAGTATAACTGCCCATAATTT
>JANQIV010000002.1 GCA_028282005.1 Melioribacteraceae bacterium
CTTTTTTAAAACACTTAACCTCACGAATTTATTTCTGTAAACAAACCTACTCATTAAGAAAACTATCCGGCAAGTTTTATAACCATTGATACTGATAACAATACAGTTTATTTAACAAAACTACCGTTTATTGGCTTAAAGACCCGTTTATCATAATTACCTCAAAGATAAGCTCGACAGATCGATAATAAGTCGTTTTGTTGAAAGAATTGTGCTCAATGGGAACTTTAATATGATTTGCTACGAAAAGTTTTATAACAAATTTATTAAAAAATTAATAGGAAATAAGACCTTTTAAAGGAGGTATATGAATGAATTTAAATGTTGAGAGTAAAAATGAGACTATGGATTTATTGCAACTGGTGAGCTTTAAAATTGGTGTAGAAGAATTTGGCGTTGACATTCTCAAAGTACAGGAAATAAACAGAATTATGGAAATAACCCAGGTTCCTAATTCACCACACTTTGTAGAGGGTATAGTTAATCTGAGAGGAAATGTAATCCCGGTAATTAGCCTGCGCGAGAGGCTTAATATTGAAAAAAAGAAATATGACGGAAAAACGAGAATAATTGTAGTAGAAGTAAAAGGGAAAGTTATTGGGTTTATAGTAGATGAAGTTAATGAAGTTTTGAGGATATCAAAAGATATCATAGAACCACCCCCGGATATGGTAGCCGGAATCAACTCGGAATTCATTACTGCAGTTGGTAAACTTGAAGACAGGCTGTTGATTTTACTCGATCTTGAAAAGATACTTACTACAGAAGAATATCAAGAAGTAAATATGGTTGCTTAAAAGATTTTTAAGCTATCATAATGAAAAATCAAAAAAGTATTAAAGATTTATATGTGAATAAGAAAGGGGAAAAAATGCTGGATAAATTAAACATCAGGTCAAAATTATTTGTAGGATTTGGGATAGTATTATTCTTTCTAATCGTGTTAGGCCTATATTCTGTTAATAGAATGAATATGCTCTCAGAATTAACTAACAAATTATATAAACATCCGTTAACTGTAAGTAATGCAGTGTTAGAAGCTGATATTGCTATTCATCAAATACATAAAGCTATGAAAGATGTGGCTTTAGCAAGGGATAACTACCAGATAGAAAATGCAATTGACAGAGTGGCTGCTCAAGAAAAAATATTTTACGGAAAATTTGAAATTATCAATGAAAGATTCTTAGGAGATAAACAAATGGTTGAAGATGCCCTTGAATCTTTCAAAGATTGGAAACCAATTCGCGATGAAGTTATATCGTTAAAAAGAGCAGGCAGAGTTGAGGAAGCTGCTGATATAACCAAAAGGAAAGGTGCTGCACATGTAAAAGGGTTAAACGAAAAAATGAAAGCACTTATCGACTTTGCAAAAGATAAGGCTATTGCTTTTAATACAAATGCGGCCGAAACGGGAAGCTCAACTTTTACGATAACAATGTTGATCTTAGGATTTGTGTTAGTGCTGGGAATCGGAATTTCCCTTTTTATTACCAATAATCTGGTTAAACCTATTCAAACAGTTGCCGATCGTGCTGAACAATTACGTAAAGTATGTATCACAAATTTAGGAAACGGGTTAAAGGCTCTTTCTGCAGGAGATACAACAGTCAAAGTAGAATACGGTACTAAATTGATGAACATGAAATCAAAAGATGAAATAGGTGAGCTTTCAAGAAGTGTTGATGAAATAATTAGCCAAGCACAAGCTGGTATTGATGCCTTTGAAGAAACAAGAAATAACATAACTGAGCTGACAGATGAAACAAAAGTTTTAATAGAATCTGCCAAAAATGGTGAACTTGATAATAGAGGAAATGCCGATAAATTTGAAGGAAGTTATAAAGAACTAATTCAAGGATTCAATGATACTTTGGATGCCGTAATTTTGCCTGTTAAAGAAGGATCTAATGTACTGGCGGTTTTAGCTACAGGCGATTTAACAGCAAGGGTTACTGGAAATTATAAAGGTGATCATCAATTAATTAAAAACAGCATTAATGAATTAGCTTATTCGCTAAACAATTTACTTGGAGAAATTTCTGAAGCAGTTCAAGCTACAGCATCAGCGGGTAATCAAATTTCGTCTAGTACAGAAGAAATGGCTACCGGAGCTCAAGAACAAAATGCTCAAACAGGTGATGTTGTTACATCAATTGAAGAAATGACCAAAACAATAATTGAAACAACTACTAATGCTTCAGTCGCTGCGGACAAATCCAAATTAGCCGGTGAAACAGCAAAAGAAGGTGGAAACGTTGTTCAGGAAACTGTAAATGGAATGAATAGAATTGCAGAAGTTGTAACAAGAGCAGCACAAACAGTTCAAGAACTTGGAAAGAGCAGTGATCAAATAGGTGAAATCGTAAAAGTTATTGATGATATAGCTGACCAAACCAACTTACTTGCTCTTAACGCAGCAATCGAAGCAGCACGTGCAGGTGAGCAGGGCAGAGGCTTTGCTGTTGTGGCAGATGAAGTTAGAAAACTTGCAGAAAGAACTACGAAAGCTACAAAAGAAATCGCTTCAATGATTAAGCAAATTCAGTTAGATACAAGTGGCGCTGTAACTTCAATGGAAGAAGGTACGCAAGAGGTTAACAACGGTAAAGAAATGGCCACAAAAGCAGGCGAATCTTTGAAGCAGATAATTGAAAGTACTGATTCTGTTGTTGATATGGTTAATCAGGTTGCAACTGCGAGCGAAGAACAATCTTCTGCTGCAGAAGAAATAAGTAAGAATATTGAAGCAATAAGTACGGTTACTCAACAATCAGCAGGCGGGACACAACAAATTGCTAGAGCTGCTGAGGACTTAAACAGATTAACTGAAAACCTGGCAACATTGATATCTAAATTTAAAGTTGACAATACGGCGAACGTAAATATGCTTAATTCGGGATACGATGACGACAGCCATTACATGGTTCAAGGCAACGGAAGGCTTTTAGAATCATAAAGTGGTTCATCTGAAGAGGTAGATATTTTCTGCCTCTCTTAAAATGAAAAATTATATATGAGGTCAACGATGAATATGAAATACAAAATAAATAAAAAGCTAAAGAACGTTCTTTTTCTTTCAACAATAATTATCAGCTTTATCTCTCTCCATCATGCTCAAGCTTCGGCAGCAAAAGCTGTACCCTCAAAATTAGATGTTGGTGGAAGTGTTCGTTTAAGAGGCGAGTTAAAAGATAAATTCAATTTCTATGATGCAAAGCAAGATTATTTTCTTTCACAAATTAGAGTAAATGTAAAGTGGCAACCTTCCGACTGGGTCTCATTTTTTATTGAAGGTCAAGATGCGAGAGTTTTTGGAGAAGATATTAATTCCGCTCCATCAATAAATGAAGATGCAAGGCCAAATGTATTTCACGATGACATGGATTTGCATCAAGGTTTTGCTGATCTAAGCTTTGCTAAATTTGATGTTCCGCTAAAAATTAGGGCTGGCCGGCAAAAGTTCAACCTTGGAGCGATGAGGTTAGTTGCTTCTCTGGAATGGGTAAACACCGCAAGAGTTTGGGATGGTGTTAGAGCTACTTTTGGTAATGCTGATACAAGGACAATTGATATTTTTGGCTCGCGGGTTGTACCGGTTACACCTGATAAATTTAACGATTATCAAACCACCCGAAACAGATATTTTAACAGTACATTCTGGGGAGCATATTTCACTGATAAAAAGATAATTGCAAACAGCCAGCTAGAAGCTTACTGGTTATTCAGAAATGATAGTGATGTTAACGATGCCACACATACAATCGGAAGTAGAATTGCATCAAAAATAAATCAGCTGGATTTTAATGGCGAAGCTGCATTTCAGCTTGGAGAATTCGGCGGGTTAGACCACCAGGCTTTCATGCTACATTTGGAAGGTGGATATATTTTTAAAGCTCTCAATAATTCAAGAGTTTCTGTTGCTTATAATTATGGGAGCGGTGACGACGATCCAAACGATGACACACATAAAACTTTCGATAACTTGTATCCCCTTAATCATGCTTACTATGGATATATGGATTATTTCAGTTTACAGAATATTCACAACCTTGAATTTACTATAAGTACCAAAGTTGGGAGCAAAACCAAAGTTAGATTAGCGTTACACGGTTTTTGGCTGGCTGACTTAAATGATGCTTGGTACAATGCGGGAATGGGCGTATTAAGAAGGTCTAACTCAGATGATGTAAGTTCTAACGTGGGCAACGAAATAGATTTAACGGTTATCCATCCGTTGGAAATTCTCGGAAATAAATTTGTTTTAGTCGGCGGATACAGCAGATTCTTTTCAGGAGATTATGTAAAGAGTACCGGCAATTCGGTGAATCCTAATTTTTTCTTCTTAATGACTAAAGTTACATTCTAATGAATTTATTAAAAAACTTTCCTATATAATAAGCTTCTTTCCTCCCCTTCATTATATGTTACCAGCGGGTATAGTCGACGATTATATCCGCATTTTTATTGGGAAAACTAATACAACATTTTATCCTTTTATTCGTCTATTATCTATTATGGATGTGCACTAATCTAAAACCGCATTTCAATTTTTATTTTTTAATACATAATGGGTGGGGGATAACTTGTTAAAAAATTACTTTTCAATTGCTTTGAGAAGCCTTCTCAAATACAAAGCTTTTTCTCTAATAAATATTTTAGGGTTAACAATTGGAATAACTTGTACGATTCTAATCTTTCTTTATGTCCAAGATGAAATCTCTTACGATAAATATCATTCTAAAGCTGATAGAATTTACAGAGTAACGGAAGATATAAAACCTTCGGAAAGATCAGCAAGTTTACCTTTTCCTGTGGCGCAAGCTCTGAAAACAGATTTCCCGGACATGGTTGAAAGCTACGTCAGGCTTTTTGATTTCCAAACTCCGACTTTTGTAATTGAATACGAAAATTCAGTTGGGCAAAGAGTACAAGTAAACGAACCGAATATATTTTATGCGGATACAACATTGTTTGAGGTATTTGACTTTAAATTGCTGCAAGGAAATAAAGAGACTGCTTTCAAAGATCCAAATTCTGTTTTACTTTCCGAATCAACTGCTAAAAGATATTTTGGTAACCAGAACCCTGTTGGAAAGGTCATAAGGCTTGATGGTCAATTCGATATAAATGTTACCGGCGTACTTGAAGACACACCTAAAAATACCCACTTCAAATATGACCTTCTTTTGACAATGAATACATTGAATACTGTTGCTCCGGGATTATTACAATTTGCCAACTGGTATTGGAATCCATGCTGGACATATGTTGTTCTTGGCGAGAATGTAAATCCAAATGATATGAGAGCACAGTTCCCCGGGTTTATCGATAAATATTTTCAAGAGGCGATTAAAGATTTAGTAGAGATGGATTTACAGCCGCTGACTGATATTCATCTTCACTCTCACAGAGATTTTGAAATAAGGGCAAACAGTGATGTTACACTTGTCTACATTTTTAGTGTAATTGCAGTGTTTGTATTAGTAATAGCGGCAATAAATTTTATAAATCTTTCCACGGCACGGTCAATCAAAAGAGCTCGCGAAGTTGGTGTCAGAAAAGTAATGGGGGCCGTTAAATCACAATTGATTTACCAATTTTTAGCTGAGTCTGTTTTAATCAGTATAATTGCAATAGTAATTTCAATACCGTTAGTTTATTTAACCCTGCCTGCATTGAATGCCTTAGCAGTAAAAGATATTGAATTAACTATTTTGAATAACTTGCCATTGTGGTTGTCACTTATCGCAATAGTTTTAGTTGTCGGTGTTTTAGCCGGACTTTACCCGGCATTGTTTTTATCTGCCTTTCAGCCGGTCAAGGTTCTCAGTGGTAAAATAGATAAGCTTGGTGCCGGGGCACTTTTGAGAAAGGGATTGGTGGTTTCCCAGTTCGCAGTTTCTATTTTCTTGATCGTGGGTACAATTATCGCTTACAATCAGCTTGAACATTTGAGGAGTGCAAATCTCGGTTTTGATAAAGAACAGGTAATTCTCATCCCTTCAGCCCGGTCAACCTTGCTGCCGAGATACCAACAATTTAAAGATCAAATTGAGCGGCATGAAAATATAAATTCTGTTTCAGCTTCAAATATGATTATTGGCGCGGAAACACAGTCCGCAACTTATACCTGGGAAGGCAGGGATGTGCAGCAGCAAATAAGTGCTTATTTTGTAAGACGCGGTTTTACAGAGACTACAGGAATTGAATTATTAGCAGGAAGAGATTTTACAAAGGATTTTGAAGTTGTTGATGATAGTAATAGTCACGCAGTAATAAATGAATCATTTTACAAAGAAGCTGGCTGGCCTGATCCCCAATCAGCAATTGGTAAAAGATTGCAAGGTACTTTGGAAGGTGAAATCAGAATAGTCGGCGTGGTGAAGGATTTCCATTTTAATCCTTTGCGTCAGCCTATTGGGCCTTTTATTTTAACGCTTGGCCCTAATCCACAGTCCAGAAATTTCTTTACAAATTTTATTTACGTCAGATTAGCAACAGATAATTTTTCCTCAACTATTGAATTCCTCGAAAATAAATTCAAAGAGTTTGCACCGGAAAGGCCGTTTGAATATTTCTTTTTGGATGACCGTTTGAATTCACTTTACCAGGCTGAAGATTCACTTGGTAAAGTTGCAACAGTATTTTCATTCTTAGCGATTGTAGTTGCTTGTTTAGGTTTGTTTGGGTTAGCTTCGTTTACGGCAGAGCAAAAAACAAAAGAGATCGGAATACGTAAAGTAATTGGCGCAACTGTTGGAAATATTGTTTTCCTTCTTTCAAAACAATTTATAGTTTTAATTTTAGTTGCTAATATTATTGCCTGGCCAATTGCTTATTTTATAATGGACATGTGGTTGCAAGATTTTACAACACAGATTAATATAAATTTCACACCATTTATTTTAGCTGCCTTGTTTACTTTTGTTATCGCCTTTTTAACAATGAGCTACCAAGCAATAAAAGCTGCTCTTACCGATCCGGTCAAATCAATAAAATATGAATAGAAATAATTGCACGAATACGAACATGGCTGTTTTGTATTCGTGCAATTTTATTTTTCTCAATTCTAAATCCTTTCGTTTTTGAAGAAAATATATCTTTATTCCTGGAATAATTGTTGCTTAAAGAGAGTAATTCATATTTAAGTGGACATTAAGAATGCTGCAAAATTATATTTTAACAACACTCAGAAATTTCCGAAAATATAAAATTTATTCTTCTATAAATATTATTGGATTAGTAATTGGAATTACATGTTCGATACTTATTTTCCTTTTCATACAAAATGAATTAAGCTATGATAAGTTTTATCCTGAACACGAAAAAATTTACAGGTTAGTTGACAACTTAAGGTTCGAAGATAACTTTAAACCTTCGCCAATTCTTCCCTCGCCGTGGAGCAGCGTTCTAAAAGAAGAAATTCCGGAAGTTGAGGAAGTTGTAAGAATTGACAGAGCCTGGACAAAACGAGTTTTATCATCCGGGGAAAAGAAGTTTTTTGAAGACAAATTCGTTTGGGTAGATAAAAACATGATAAGCTTTTTTGGGTATAATTTAATTAAAGGTAACCCTGACAAAGCTTTGGACGCTCCTTTTTCTATTGTGATTTCCGAGGAAAAAGCATTAAAGTACTTTGGCTCGGTGGATGTGATCGGTGAAAGGTTATTATTTGATAATCAAGATTATTATAACATTACCGGTGTTGTAGAAAACTCGCAGCTAAACACTCATTTCAGATATGATTTTATTGCGTCGTTAAACAGCCATGAAGAAAGTAGAATAAATTCAACTTGGCTTTATAACTATGTGAAAATTTCTGAACAAGCCGACATAAATCAACTTAACCAAAAAACGGCATCATTGTTTGACAATAAATTTCCTGATAAGTACAGAAACTCTCAAGAATTCAAAGCTAGGTTTCAGCATATAAGTGATATTCATTTTGCTTCGGAAATGATTTACGATTTCGAGTCGAACTCTTCGAAGGATTCTGTTTATCTTTACTCGACGATCGCAGCTCTAATTCTAATTATCGCATGCATAAATTTTATGAATCTCGTAACTGCCAGATTTACTGTGCGGCAAAGGGAAATTGGAATGCGGAAGGTTTTGGGCGCGGGCAAGAAGCAGCTTATTTTTCAATTTCTTGGCGAGAGTTTTATTTACACTTTATTCAGCTTAATTATCTCGGTCATTCTGATTGAAGTGCTGATGCCGTATTACAACAATTTTATCGGAAGGCCGCTCGCGTTTAATCTATTTGATAACACAGCGCTGTTATTATTCGTTATAGCTCTTACATTTTTCGTCGGGTTCTTTTCCGGAAGTTACCCGTCGTTTGTTTTGTCGAGGCATAAACCGAATCAAATCCTAAAGAGCGGTAATTCAAATAAGAATAAAGGCGGCAGCATAAATATTAGAAGAACTCTGGTAGTTTTCCAATTTGCTGTTTCGATATTTTTAATTTTTTCAACAATGATAGTCTATGAGCAATTATCATACATGAAAAACAGCGATCTGGGTTTCAGCAAAGAGCAGATAGTAAGTATCCCGTTGAGACCCGAAATGAGAGAGAAGAGAAATGTTCTTCGAAGTAATTTGATAAACACTGCAGGAATTGAAGACATCGCTTTTTCTTCAAGTCTTCCCGGGCAAATTGATATTACATATTTATTACAAGTTAAAACAGAATTCGGCGATGAGAATTCAAATAACTTGTTGCCTGTAATTTTGTGTGATCCAAGTTTTGTTAATGTATTAGATTTTAATTTGGTCGACGGCAGGCCTTTTGATCCTGAAATAGTTTCCGATTCGTCTGCAATGATTTTGAACGAGTCCGCTGTGAAATTCCTAAAACTAGATAACCCGCTCGGTAAAGAAATTGAATTTGGATTTAATAATAGAAAAGGAAAAGTGGTTGGAGTTGTAAAAGACTTTAATTTAACATCGCTCCATGACAATGCAGGACCGGTAATTTTACATACTGCCCCCGATGCATATCTTTCAAGAATGGTTGTAAAATTGAATGCTGAAAATATCAAAGAAACAATGCAGCAAATTGAAGCCGGATGGAGCAATGTAACTACAGAATTCCCGTTTGAGTTTAATTTCTTTGATGAAATTTTTGACAAACAATACAAAGACGAAGAGGAAAGTGAAAAAAGATTTTTCGTGTTCACAATTGTTGCAATTATAATTTCGTGTCTTGGGCTTTTGGGTCTAATCTCTTTTTCAGCAGAGCAAAAGACAAAAGAGATAGGTATCAGAAAAGTATTGGGCGCAACGCTTTCAAGCATTGTTGTTTTTATTCTTAGCGAGTTTTTCAAATTAATTATTATTGCGAATTTAATAACCCTGCCTTTAGCATATTATTTGGCTAATGAATGGCTCCAGAGTTTTGCTTATAGAATTTCGCTTGGCCCTGAAGCTTTTTTAGCAGCAGCTTTTTTATCACTGCTAATTGCTTTGGCTTCAGTAAGTTTTCTAACTATCAAAGCAGCTTCAGCTAATCCAATTAAGTCAATTAAATACGAATAGAAAATAAAGGGCAAACAATGTTAAAAAATTATTTTAATACAATACTTCGAAACATCAAGCGCCGTAAGCTATTCACATTTATAAATATTGTCGGACTATCATTGGGAATTACTTGTGCAATAATAATTTATTTGATTATCACTTTTGAAACCTCATTTGATAAACATCATGATGATTACGATAAAATTTATAGAATAGTTGGGATAGATGATTCATACGGCGAAACCAAATACAGAGCCGGTGTTCCGTATCCACTTGTCGAAGCTTTCAAAGTAGATTTCCCTGAAATCGAAGATGTTGTAATAACCGATGCAAATTTTTGGCAGCCGGTTATAGCGGTTACTTCAGAAAATGGTGAAAAAAAACGATTCAAAGAGAAAAAAGGAGTAATATTTGTTGGCGATAAATACTTTGATATCTTTAAATACGAATGGATTTATGGCGATAAAGAAAAGGCTTTTGACAAAGTTAACTCTGTAGTCATTTCCGAAAAATACGCTATGAAATATTTTGGAAGGACAGATGTTATTGGGGAAATGATTACTTACAATAATGCGGCTGATTTAATCGTAACTGCTGTCGTCAAAGACGTTCCCAAAACAACAGAACTTCCTTTCAACGTATTAATTTCTTTCGATAACTTTTCCTTTAAAAGAAGCAATGATAAATGGACAAGCATTTCTTCTCCAGTTCAGTGTTATATTAAATTGCCCGGCAATATTTCTGTAAAGTCTATTGAAGAAAGGCTAAAAGATTTTGTAGTAAAACATTATCCTGAAGGATACTCAGAACATACAACTATCCAACTTCAAAAATTATCTGAAGTACATTACGACGATAGATTTTATAATTACTCGGGCAAAACGGTATCAAAAAATGAATTAGCAGTGCTGGGTGTTATCGGAATTTTAATTGTGTTAATGAGTTGTGTGAATTTCATAAACCTTAATACAGCTATGGCTTTTAAGCATTCTGTTGAAGTAGGTGTACGTAAAGTTTTGGGCGGTACAAAAGCACAATTAGTCCTCAGATTTTTAGGTGAGTCTGCATTGCTTACTTTCTCAGCAGTTGTAATAGCCTTTTTATTAACTGAATCTTTTCTTCCAAATATTGATTTCATTACTCATTTTCAATTAAGTTTTGGTGACTTTGATTTGCTAACGTTGGCGTTATTTTCTATTTCGCTATTTCTGATTATCACTCTTTTATCCGGACTTTATCCGGCATTTTATCTTTCTCGTTTTAACCCTATTAGAGCTATCAAAAATGACTTGAATGAAAGCTATAAAAACGGGTGGTCGTTAAAAAGATTATTGATTGTTTTCCAATTCAGTATTTCACAAGCATTATTAATAGCCGCAATAGTTGTTATTTATCAAATTGATTATGTGAGAACTGCAAATTTGGGTTTCGAAAAAGAAGGCATAATTGAAGTCACACTTCCCCAAAATGATGAAAATAAACTGAGCACACTAAAGAATAAGTTAAATTCCCATCCTTTCATTGATATGGTTACTTTCTCTAGCACAGGGGTATCGTCAGGTAATTTGTGGTGGGGAACCGCGCAGCTTTTTGGTGAAGGTGAACCATTAGAATTCGAAGGCCAGGTAAAGTACATTGATAAAAAGTTCGAATCAACTTATGGGCTAGAATTTATTATTGGAAACAACATCACAGAAAACGATTCTCTGAATAATTTTATCGTGAATGAAGAATTTGTTAAAGCAATAAATTTAGGCAATAATTACGCTGACGCTATCGGACTGGAAGTGAAAATATGGCGATACAAAGGGCCGATTGTTGGGGTAGTAAAAAATTTCAATTACACTTCTCTCCACGAAGAAATACAGCCGCTTATGATGACTTATGCAAAGAAACACATGTGGACGACAGCAATAAAATTGAAAGCTTCGGATTTATCAAACGCTGTTGCTCAAATCAAAAGTGATTGGGAATCGGTTTATCCTGAATTTGTTTTTGAGTTTGAGTTTTTGGATAAGTCTTTGCAAAAGTTTTATGAAGAAGAAGAAAGGCTTTCGACAACATTTAATGTTTTTTGTTTTGTTGCTGTTTTAATAGGTTGTATGGGATTGTTCGGATTGTCCTCTTTTATGGCTGAAAGAAGATCGAAAGAAATAGGAATTAGAAAAGTGCTTGGGGCTACGTTATCAAGTATTGTTTCGTTGGTATCTTCAGACTTCCTAAAGTTAATAATAATTTCAAATGTATTAGGTAGTATCGCTGCTTATTTATTAATGGATAAATGGCTGCAAAACTTTGCTTTCAAAGTAAACATTGAGTGGTGGATTTTCACAAGCGCGTTTTTACTATCAATTTTGATAACGTTAGTCACTACGAGTTATCAATCATTAAAGGCTGCCTTATCGAATCCTGTTGAGGCACTAAAGTATGAATAAAGAAAGGTACTAAGAATGTTTTCAAACTATATTAAGATTACTCTAAGAAATTTAACAAAGCATAAAAGTTTCTCTTTTATCAATATACTTGGTTTGTCAATCGGTATTACATGCTTTCTCATAATTTCTTTTTTCATCAAAGAAGAACTATCGTACGATAAAGGTTTTTCAAAGGGTGATAGAATTTATAGAGTGTTAAGATACAACACCGGCAACGAAAGAGGACCAATTGGAGTGACTGCTGGGCCGTATGCCGAAGCGTTGCTAAATGACTACCCTGACGAAATTGAACAAACCGTAAGAGTTTGGTACACAGATGGTCTTGTTTCTTACGAAGATAAATCATTTCACGAAGATAATTTGTTTCTCGCTGATCCAGGTTTCTTCAAAATGTTTGACATAAAATTAAAGATTGGTGATCCCGAAACAGTTTTATCAAAACCAAATGATGTTGTTATTTCAACAAAGATTGCGGAAAAATATTTTGGTGATGAAAACCCTGTTGGTAAAGAATTGATAATTGACGAAAACCTTAACTTTATTGTTACCGGCGTGTTTGAGTACCCTGAGTTTAATACTCACATTAATTGTGATATTGTTGCCAATCTGAATATTGCTAAAACATTTATGAGATGGTTTGATAGTTGGGCAAGCAACTTTGTGATAACTTATGTGCAATTGGGCGAAAATGTTTCGAGCGAAAATCTTATAAGCAAATTACCTTCTTTTGTAGATAAATACTTTGCTGATCAAATGGAGTTAACCGGGAATAGATATAATCTTACTCTCGAACCGATAACAGAAACTTATTTAAATCATGAAACACAATTCGACAGAGTGCTTCACGGCAATAGAAATGTTATTTATATTTTTTCAGTTGTAGCAGTACTTGTGTTACTGATAGCATGCATTAATTTTATGAATCTTTCAACTGCACGTTCATCTTACCGCATGAAAGAAGTTGGTGTGCGTAAAACAATTGGGGCATTAAAACAAAATTTGATTTGGCAGTTTATCGGAGAATCATATTTGATAACACTTATTTCGTTATTGATTTCCGTGATTATAACTGAAATATCTCTTCCTTTATTTAATTCGTTAATTGGTAAAGAAATTACTGTAAATTATTTTGAATCCAATTCACTCTTAATTTTATTGGGAATACTATTTGTTGTTGGAACTGTTTCAGGAAGTTATCCAGCGTTTTATTTATCATCTTTTAATCCCTTAAAAATTCTTAAGGGAGATTTGGCACAAAATTCTAAAAGCAGAATTCTCAGAAGAGTTCTTGTGACTGGGCAATTTGCTGTATCAATTTTCTTAATAGCCGGAACAATTTTTGTTGTTGAGCAAATGAACTTTGTTTCCAAAAAAGATTTAGGTTTTGTGAAAGACCAAGTGCTTGTTTTGCCGATATCAAGTAGCTCTTTAAGAAGCAATAGAGAAAAGTTCAAAGAAGATCTATTAAGAAATGATGACATTACTAACGTTACTTTAATTTCCGGTGAACCCGGCGGTTTCCACGATTTTTATGCTCACAAAGTAGAAAATTTCCCTGGAGAGGATTTTACATTTAACACGGTATTCACTGATTTTAATTATTTGAATACGTTTGATCTTGAAATGGTTGCGGGTAGAACTCTCTCAAAAGAATACGGAACTGATTCTTCTTCTGCTGTACTCATAAATGAAAAAGCTGTAAAAGAACTAGGCTGGACTTTGGAAACAGCTATTGGACAGAATGTACAAAATGTTTACACAGATACAGCTTACCGTAAAGTAGTTGGCGTAGTTAAAGATTACAATTTTGCTACACTAAAAAGTGAGATAAACCCGCTGATAATTGCGCTTGGCAATGATCACAGGAGAATTGCAGTCAGAGTAAGCGGATACAACTTTGATGAAACAATTCAATTCATGCAAGATGCATGGAATAAATACTCTCCAAAGTATCCATTTGAATACCAATTTTTGGATGAAAAAATTCAGAAACTTTATGAAGCTGAACAGAAGCAGTTGAGTTTATTGTTGATCTTTTCCGGGATGGCAATTTTTGTTGCGTGCTTAGGTTTGTTCGGATTGATTTCATTTACTGCGGAACAGAAGCGAAAAGAAATCGGAATTAGGAAAGTGCTTGGAGCCAGTGTTCAAGGGCTTGTCGGACTTATCACTAAAGACTTTATAAAATTGGTGCTTTTATCAAACTTAATTGCCTGGCCAATAATTTATTATATGGTTCAAAGTTGGCTTAGCGAATTTGCTTACAGAATCGAAATTGATCCGGTTGTATTTATAATCTCAGGCGCTATTGTTCTGTTGATTTCATTGTTGACTGTAAGTGTGCAGGCTGTTAAAGCATCACTCGCAAACCCGATTGACTCAATTAAGTATGAATAGAAAAGGATATCGATGTTATTAAACTATGTAAAAATTGCGCTAAGAAATATCATAAAGCATAAACTGTTTTCTTCAATAAATATTATAGGGCTAACACTAGGCCTTGCTAGCAGTCTAATTATATTGCTTTTTGTGCAGGATGAATTCAGTTACGACAAATACCATGAAAAAGCTGATAGAATATTTCGTGTACACCGGGAACAAACAATGGCAGTCCCTTTAACCTCTCACCCGTACGGGCCTGCACTGAAAGAAGAAATTTCTGAGATTGATGAATCAATAAGATTTTTTTTCCAGGAAGCATCTATCAAACATTTATCTAATGAATATCTGGAAGAAACAATAGTCTTTACAGATAAACAAGTGTTTGATATTTTTACATGGAATTTAATCCAAGGGGATCCGCATACTGCATTAAAAGAACCGAACTCAATAGTAATTACCAAGGAAACAGCTGAAAAATATTTTGGTAATGAAAATGTATTGGATAAAAATCTTTTAATTAACTATGGCTCGTTTAATCTTAACTGCAAAATAACCGGAGTAATTGAAGAGATACCTTCAAACTCACACTTCAGTTTCGATTTTGCGCTTTCTTATTCTACTCTAAAATCTATCCGGCCTGACGCAATTGAAAATTGGTTCTTCCATAGCGTTTATACTTATGTGCTGCTCAATAAAAACTACGATATGCAAAGTATTGAAGATAAATTTCCAGGTTTCCTTGAAAAATACATGGGCGATAGTTACAGGCAGGTAAACGGAGAGAACGCCGATATTGGTAGTGATGTTAAAATGTGGCTATATCCAATTACTGACATTCATTTGAAGTCAAACTTGCAATACGAAATTGCTGCTAACGGAAATTACAAAATAGTATTGGCTTTAGTTGCTGTTTCAATTTTGATACTGCTTATAGCTTCGGTAAATTTTATGAACCTTTCGCTTTCAAAGTCGATGGAACGGGCAAAAGAAATAGGCATAAGAAAAGTGTTGGGTAGCAAAAAGAAATTTATTGCACTCCAATTTTTGTGTGAGTCTATTGTTTTCTGTTTGATCGCGCTTGCGTTGTCAATTGTAATTTTAGAATTATCTCTTCCTGTTGTTAATTCTGTAGTTGAAAAACAATTGTCGTTCAGTTATTTCAATTCCCCTGAATTATTTGTATTGTTTTTGCTTATCACCTTTGCTCTTGGGTTGTTGTCGGGCAGCTATCCGGCGTTCGTATTATCCAATTTCAGAATAGTGGAAACAATAAAAGGGAAACTGAAATATTCGTCAAAGGGAAGTTTACTGAGAAAAGTGTTAGTAACAACACAGTTCGCAGTTTCTATTGTGTTAATCATTTCAACGATTGTGATTTTCAAACAAATAAAATTTATTAAAAATAAAGACCTTGGTTTTGATAAAGAACAACTGATCGTTTTTAATATTCGGGATAATTCTCTATTTGAAAATATTGAATCTGTAAAAAGCAAGTTACAGCAGAATTCCAATGTAACTAACGTTACTGTTTCAGCTAGCGTGCCGGGGGATGATGCATTCCCAAAACTCCCTTTTTTCAACCCAACTATAAATAATAGCGATGATGAGTTCGTGGGGATGTATGTTATGTTGGCAGACAATGATTTTCTCTCCGCTATTGACGCTGAAATTATAGCAGGCCGCGATTTCAATGATCAAATTGTAACTGACATGGAAGAGGGGTTTATATTAAATGAATCGGCTGTAAAAACCTTGGGTTATTCATCAAATGAAAATGCGATAGATAAAAGGTTATCTGAAATAGTTAACTTTTCACAGAAGATTATGCGTGAAGGAAGAGTTATAGGCGTAGTGAAAGATTATAATTTCCAATCGCTGCACAATGAAATTGAACCTTTGGTTATGTACTACAGACCGCAGTGGTTTAGATATTTAACTGTCAAGGTTAACACTGAAGAGTTGACTTCGACTTTAAATTTTGTTGAAAATGCTATAAAAGGATTTTCCCCTGAGTATCCTGTTGATTATTTTTTTCTTAACCAAAGCTTTGAAAGCAAATACAGAGCAGAAGAAAAGCTTCAAAGCTTTCTTAGTTACTTCACTTTTTTAGCAATCTTTATTGCTTCTCTGGGGTTATTTGGTTTATCGCTTTATTCTACTTATCAAAGAAAGAAGGAAATCGGAATTAAAAAAATATTGGGTGCGAGCAAAACAATAATTATTGCTAATCTCAGTATTGAGTTTTTGATACCGATATTGATTGCAAATATTGCTTCATGGCCTCTTGCATATTCTTTAATGCAAAGCTGGCTCGCAGATTTCGCCTACAGAATTGATTTGACATTCGATACATTCCTTTTATCAGCCTTTATCGGAGTTTTCATCGCTATGTTCGCAATTAGTTTTCAGGCAATCAAAGCGACTTTATCAAACCCGATAAATTCAATTCGTTACGAATAGATATAAGTTTTGTCCGTTTATGAACATGAATGTTCCTGATCGGACATTCTCGTTTATAAAAGAATGTACTTGTCCTTTGAATTCCAATAATTACAGTGGCATATCTTTTGTAAATTTAATGTGAAAATCTCCCGGAGCATGATATGTTAAAAAACTATTTCGTTATCTCAATAAGAAATCTTTTGAAGTATAGGGCATTCTCTCTTATCAATATTCTTGGCCTTTCAATTGGCATTGCCGTTTTTTTAATTATAGCTCTTTTTGTAAAAGACGAATTGGAATATGACAAATTCAATAAAAAAGCAGATAACATTTACAGAGTGCTTACGGACATTAAAATAGGCGACAATGAATTTTTAATTTGCAATTCAGCTTCACCGCTTGCAAAAACTATTACTGATGACTATCCTGAAGTTGTCCGCTCCGTAAGGGTGATGAATGAACTTACCTTTCTTAAAAAGGGTAACGAAAACATAAAAGAAGAAGAATTCTTTTATGCCGATTCAACTTTATTTGAAATTTTTACTTATGAATTTATTTACGGAGATCCTTCAACAGCTTTAACTGATCCTTCGAAAATTGTTTTAACCAGAAGTGCCGCGATAAAATATTTTGGAACAATAGATATTATCGGCAAGTCGATAAAAACTGTGGACGATAAAGAGTTTTATATTTCTGCTGTCGTTGAAGACTTACCTCAAAATTCACACATAGAAGTTGATTTTATTGCGTCGATTTATTACCACCCGGTAAATAAAGACGAAAACTGGCTTGGCAATCCTGTTCATAATTATATTGAACTACGTGAAGGTTTTGATTATAAAATTCTTGATTCGAAGCTTTCTGACTTTTCCGCAAAATACACCGGCCCTATAATTAAGCAAGCAATGGGAGTAGATTACAAGCAATTTGTTGAAGCTGGCAACAGATATAAATATTTTCTTCAGCCTCTTCTTTCAGTTCATTTTGATTCTGAAGTCTATAACAATTTGAAAGAACCCGGAAATATAAATACTATTTACATTTTCTCTGCGATTGCTGTTTTCATTTTGATTATTGCGTGTGTTAATTTTATAAACCTTTCCACGGCACGCTCAATTAAAAGGGCAAACGAAGTAGGCGTAAGAAAAGTATTGGGATCAAACAAGTCGCATCTGATAAAGCAATTTTTAATTGAGTCAATAATCATCAGTTCAATTTCAATTATGATATCGGTAATACTTGTAGAGGTTTTCAACCCGTTTGTAAAAACAATAACAAACAAAGAAATTATAATCGGTTACTTTGATAATTTTTACGTTCTACCATCATTAATTCTATTTGCTGTTTTAGTAGGTTTACTTGCGGGTCTGTACCCGGCTTTATTACTTTCATCATTTAAGCCTATTTCCGTTTTGAAAGGGAAAGTATTTAAAGGCTCTGTGGGCACTTCAATAAGAAAGGGATTGGTTGTTTTCCAGTTTGCAATTACAATAGTTTTATTTACGGGAACATTTGTAATCTATAATCAAATGGATTTTATAAAAAATAAAAACCTTGGTTTTGACAAAGAACAACTTCTTGTTATTGAAGCTGAGGAACTCGGCGATTCACAATTAGCTTTTAAGGAAGAACTAAAAAGAAATTCACAAATTATAAATGCGGCTTATTCAAACAGCCTGCCTATTTTCAGATTGCAGCTTGGAATATTCAATAAACCCGAAGACAGCCAGGTAAATTATTCTTTTATTACTGTAGCTGTTGATCATGATTTTTTTGATACCTATGGAATAAAGATTAAAGACGGCAGAAAATTTGATGAAAAATATGGATCTGAATTTGAATCAATAATTCTAAATGAAACTGCTGTAAAGGAATTAGGTTATGAAGATCCGACAAGCAAACAACTAATGACTGTATTCTCAGAAAATCAAACGCAGCAAATTAATATTATAGGCGTTTTGGAAGATTTCCATTTGCAACCGCTACACGAAAAGATCAGGGGAACAGCTTTAATTTTGAAAGATAGCTCCGCCGTTCAGTTTTTATCTGTTAAATTAAGCACAACTGATATTGAAGAAACAATGGATTTTATAAAAGCAAAATGGAAAGAGTTTGGTGCTAAAAAACCGATGGATTATTCGTTCTTTGATGAGCAGTATGATGAATCTTACCGTGCAGAAATGCAGTCAAGCAAGCTATTTACTTCGTTTTCAGTGTTGGCAATATTCATTGCTTGCCTTGGTTTATTTGGTCTCACAACATTTACGGCTGAACAAAAAACAAAAGAAATCGGAATTAGAAAAGTTTTGGGATCATCAATTCCGCAAATATTTGTTCTGCTCTCAAAGGACTTTATAAAATGGGTTATTGTTGCGAATTTAATTGCCTGGCCAGTTTCATTTTATCTGATGGATAATTGGCTGCAGAATTTTGCTTACCGCACTGAGATAGGATATTTTGTTTTTATTTATTCGGCAATATTAGCTTTGTTTATTGCATTAATAACTGTGAGCTTCCAATCACTAAAAGCCGCGTTTGCAAACCCTGTGAATTCGCTAAAATATGAATAGTAAAAATTAACCTCCGAGGTTTCCTTGCTTCGTTAAACTATTCATTCGAGATGAGTTTATTGAAAAAAACACTAGTGATAACTAATTAAACAGTCTGTAATTCATAATGCACGAGAAAGCAAAAGAACCAAACGACCTTGAGAAATTTTTCGTAGATAGGGCTAATGCTGGTGATGTCGAAGGGCTTGTAGCACTTTACGAAGAAGACGCAACCCTTGATTGCGGAGATGGAAGGGTGATGATTGGGCGAGAAAAAATTCGGCAGTTCTTTGTCGAATTTCTAGCCGATCAAACCAAACTTGCTGCAAGCATTCAAGCCCCGGCACTTTGCAGCGGAAATATTGCTCTTACTTCATCACGACATAGCAACGGAGATGTTTCCGCAGAGATTGCTCGCCGACAGCCGGATGGAACTTGGTTATGGGTGGTTGATCAATTTTCTATTGTAAAGAAAGTGTAGCCTAAAAACAAATCTTAATACCGCTCGTCAAAAGCGTGTCTATTAATAGAACTCTTATGTCTTAAAATAAATAGGGATTATAGAAATGAAAATTACAGAAAGATGTTATGTTATTTACGGATTGACGACTTTGCCGCCTTGGATGGTGAATTCCGGTTTTATTGTAGGTGACGAAAAAACATTAGTGGTTGACTGCGGTGGAAATTATTTGTCCGCAAAAACAATTTATGGATATGCAAAAGCTGTTAAACCGGATAACGAATTGGCGGCAATTAATACTGAGCCCCACTTTGACCACATTGGCGGGAACTGCTTCTTTAAAGAAATGGAAGTTGATATTTACGGGCATAATGCTATTAATCGTCCCGAAAATATTATTGATGAAGTAAAAATAGAATACAGCAAAACGATTATGAGTGAAGCTCGGAAAGAAAAAAACGAAGAAGATTTAGTTTTTTACAAAACGAAAGTTGTGAATCCGAATATTGGTATTTCGTCTGAAATTGAAATTGATTTGGGCGGAATTACAGCTGTGATTTTCTCGACACCCGGACATACTAAGATGAATTTATCGGTGTTTGTGAAAAATGAAAAAGTACTTTATTGCGGCGATACAATCGTGACTGACTACATTCCAAATTTGGAAGACGGGGGAGTTGATGACTGGAAAGAATGGCTGTTGTCATTAGAAAAAATAGAAAACCTTTCGCCGGAAATAATTGTATCCGGGCATGGAGAAGTTATGGCCGGTGATAAAATAAATGCAGAAATTAACCGGATGAAATCAATCTTGAATTTAGCTATTGAGAATAATCAACCTCCAACTTAAGTTTAGTAGTCACATTTTTAGGATGTTAAATGAAAAAAGTTTTTGTTAAAGAAGCCCCGCAAGCAATTGGCCCGTATAGCCACGCAGTAAAAGTCGGAGGCTTTTTATTTTGTTCCGGCCAAACCCCCTTGGATCCGGAGTCTATGGAAATTGTCGGTGAAAATATTGCCGAACAAACCCGGCGTGTATTAAATAATCTTTCAATTGTGTTATCAAAAGAGAATTTAACACTGAAAGATATTGTGAAAACAACAGTGTTTATTAAAGATATGGCTGATTTTGAAGGAATGAATAAAGTTTATGCTGAAATGTTTGATGGGCACAAACCGGCAAGGTCAACAATTGCAATAAAACAAAACCCATTGGATGCTTTAGTTGAAATTGAATGTGTAGCAGAGTTGAAAGCGTAAATAAAATGGAAATTATTGAAAATCTCCGAGGTCTGTTATTGGTAACCTCGGAGATTGTTAGTATTATCAATAATCAATTTCCCAACTAATACCGATTGAAGGGAGCAGCGGTAGCCACTTTTCCGGAGTTTTACTAAATCTTACGTTTCCGCTCGCGTCTATAAATCCGTCATTAAAATTATAAGCCCTAACATTTTCCCTATTCAATAAATTTATCAATTCAAGAAATATAGAAACTTTACCAACCGATGTTCTGAAAAATTTGTTCACCCTTAAATCCAGTCTCAAATAATGCGGAAAACGCAAAGAGTTGTAATTTGCGAACACGCTGTTGAAAAACTCTTCGTCTGTTGCAAAAAAGCCTCTTCTTCGCGGTTCGTTGTAAGGCCAACCTGTGTGATATTGCACGCCCAGGTTTATATTCCAATCTTCGTTGGGTTTATAATTAAAATCAAAATAAGCGGTGTGTGTTTGGTCGTTGAGGTTCGGATAAAAATCATCGACCGGAATATTTCTTCCATCAAAACGAATTTTATTAATTTTATCGATCGCAACTGAATATGAATAACTTCCCCAGAGTGAGAATTTATCATCGATGTTATATTTTAAATAAAGCTCAATCCCTTTTGAAATTGATTTATCGAGGTAAACCTCAGCGTGTTCGTAAGCGAACTCAGGATAAATCTCAACATCTTCGGGCACTTCGTAGCTTCTGAATTCAACCGGACGGTTAGTTATTTCTTTGTAGTAACCTTCTAGCCTTATATGAAAATTATTGTCAAAGAAATGTTCGAAACCGAGTAAATAATGTTTCGCTAATTGAGCGTTTTCAAATTCACGCCTGTTCCATTTTACTTCAAGTTCATTTAAAGCCTGGAACTGTCTGAAATATCCCCATCCTCCTCTAAGAAATGTATTTTCTCCAAGTGCGTAAGCAAGGTTTATTCGCGGACTTAAATGTTGTTCGTCGGTATACGAAGCATGATCGTAACGTAAACCTAATTCCACAGTTAAAGGATCAATTACATTTATTCTATTTGAGATGTAAGCCCCGACCTGGTTGCCTGATGGATTAGTATTAATATTGAGTGTGTCCGGATCTTTGAACCGGTTACCGTCTCTATCAAAATACCAATTGTTATTGAAGGCAAAATAATCATAGTTCGCGTTTCCGTTGAATACATCAAATCCCCATTTTAAAACGTATTTGTCGGAAACCTCAAAATCCCAATCCTGTTTCATTCTGAAAATATTGAATGACTTTTCGTCTCGTACATTAAAATGAACTTGAAAGTCGTCGAAAGAAAATCCGTTGCCCTGTCTATCGTGTGAGACTCTTCCATAAGAAAATATATTTCTAACAAATAAATTATTGGTTACAAAATATTTATTCGTAAACCATAAATAATAATTGCCGTAACTTGTCTCGGAGTGGTCTTTATCTTCTTCAGTGAATGTCATGTCGTCTTTTGCAAATAAATAATTGAAAGACATTGTATGATCTTGGCTGAATTTGTATTCAACCTTTCCGAGCAAGTCGTAATACTTTGGGGAGGGCAAATCGTCTCCATCGCTTGCGATTGGCAGCACTAAATCCAGATAACCTCTGCGTGCTGAAAAGAAGTAATATCCTTTGTTATCTGCGAAAGTACCGTTTGACATTAAGCGCGCATTCATCATGCTTAAGCCCATTGAGAGTTTATTTTTCTCAGGGTAAGAGTTAATTGTACTAATGTTAAAAACACCGCTGAGTTTATCCCCGTACTCTGAAGTGAATCCTCCGGTTAAAAGATCAATTCCCCCTATAGCTTCAACATCAACAATACTTAAAAATCCCCCCATGAAATCTTTAAGATGAAAAGGCTCATAAAGTTGAAGCCCGTCAAGCTGAACAAGTATCTCATTACTTTTACCGCCGCGTATTCCGAAGTGTGCAGAATAATCGTTTGATGAAATTCCTGGAAGTCTGCGAATAGCCCTGTATGCGTCTTCCGCGAAGGAAATGTTTTTAAACTCTTCTTTTGTTAAGGTTTGTTGCGAGTACGGAGCTTTACCCATAATTGAAAAGGCCCCGGGAGTAACTACAACTTCTCTAACCAAAATTGATTTTTCTTCTAAATCAACTTCAATTGTTTCCGAATCGTTCTCAATTAAATTTATGCCGTTAATAGTTTGCGGTTCATAGCCAATATAATTGAATGTTATCGCGTAACTTCCTCTTGGTAAATTTTCAAAGAGGAAATTTCCTTTATCATTTGAAATTGTTCCGAGTGTTGTTCCGGCAATTAGAATATTGGCGCCAATAAGCGGCTGGTCGGTTTTTGCATCCCTTAATATTCCGGAGATTTTTTTGTTGGCTTTTTTATTATCCTTCGGCACAATGAGAATTTTATTGCCATTAATAATTTTTAATTCAGTATTTGTTTGTAATGTTAAATTTGTAATTACGTTTAAAATTGAATTTGTATCCGACTGAACAGATACTTTTTTAGTTACCGGAATTCTACTTTTGTTGTAATTAAATTCAATCCCGGTTTGTTGAGAAATTCTTTCAAGCGCATCTTCAAAAGAAATGTTGTCAAAATTAATTTCAATTTTCTTCTTTAAGTCGTCTGAAATTGATTGCGAAAAAATTAATGTATTTGCTAATATCATTAGCAAAAGAAAATGCAGGATAAGTCTAATCAGAACCATTTAAATTATTCCCCCCGAAATAATTACTTCTAAAATGTGATGATGTTTTCGTTTTTAACATAATCTGTATTTATCAGCAAAGAAATCAATTCGAGAATCTCTTTCTCGGAATTGTCTCTGATATGAATCGTTAATCTTTCGTTCATTAAATTTTGATCGTTAACTTTTATTTTCAAATCGTACCAGCGTTCAATAGTAAATAAGATTTCCCTTAAAGCTATTCCATCAAATTTTGCTTCGTTATTTTTCCAGTCGATGAAATTATTTTTGTTGATTGGCTGTGGCTTGAGCGGAGCGTTATCGCCGAAAGTTGAACTTGTTTCTCCCGCCGCAATTTTAACTGATTTATTTTCCGGTGCTGTAAGTGAGTGAAATTTTACAAGGCCTTCATTTACTTCAACTACCACTTTGTTTTGTGAGTCCCAAGCGCTTATATTAAATTCAGTCCCGAGTACAGTAAT
>JANQIV010000009.1 GCA_028282005.1 Melioribacteraceae bacterium
TCCAGCCCGAAGGAAGAAAACGAATGGAAATTGAATCATTCCTGAGAGGCTACTCAATTACGAATAGGAAGCAATGAATAACTTTAAATGTGTTTTAGACTCCATCGGCAACACCCCATTAGTAAAACTAGAAAACATTACAAAAGGACTTAAAGCAAACGTTTACGTAAAGCTAGAATTCATGAATCCCGGCGGAAGCATTAAAGATCGCATTTCAAAATACATGATTGAAAAAGCTGAGCGGGAAGGAAGAATTAAACCAGGTGATACTATTCTTGAAAACTCCTCCGGCAATACTGCAATGGGTTTGGCTATCGTTTGTTTGCAAAAAGGATACAAATTAAAAATTGTTATACGAGATACAACAAGTGCTGAAAAACTAAAGATGCTCGAAATACTTGGTGTTGATTTAATAAAAGTTGATGCCAGCCTTCCTCCGGAAGATCCGAATTCTTACAACAATTACGCTGAAAATTTAGCCAAAGAAAATGCGGACTGGTACTACATTGACCAGCACAATAATCTTGACAACAACGAAGCTCACTACGTTACAACGGGCCCGGAAATTTGGGAACAGACAAACGGCGAAATTGATTACTTAATTGCCGGTGTCGGTACGGGTGGATCACTGATTGGCTCAGGCTCATATTTGAAAGAAAAAAATCCGGATATTAAATTGATTGGTATCGATCCGATTGGTTCAATTTTTTATCAATACTTTAAAACGGGAAAGTTGATTGAACCGTCAAGATATTTAATTGAAGGAATTGGTGATGAGTTTTTAATTAAAACCGCACAGCTTGAAAAACTTGACGACATGATCCAGGTTGATAATAAATCCGCAGTAACCTGGGCACAGAAACTTGCGCACGTTGAAGGAATAGTTTCGGGCGGATCGAGCGGAGCAAATATTTACGGGGCAATAAAACTCGCTGAAGAAATAGACGAAGAAGTAAATATTGTTACTTTTATCTGTGATTCCGGTTTCAAATATTTCAGCACTGTTTACAGTCAAGAATGGCTGGAAAATAATAATCTTCTTTAAATCAATACTTTTCTTTTGGGGACTGCTATTCTGATTTAAATTTTAAAACAAAAATAAGGAATTGTGATGTACTTTAAGATTATTTCCATTGCATTAAGTATAATTGCAATCCTATTTTTTATAAAGGTACATAAGTTATCTGTTAGATTGCAAGATTATACAACAAATGAATATGAAAAGAAAGGTGACTTTAAAAAATTCTTTATGCCAATAGATGATAAATATTTGACATATGAAGGAAAAGTGTTAAGTAAACAATTAACAAGAAACCTCATAATTGGATTAACCTTTGCTTTTTTTAGTGTTGTTTCATCGTTTTTATCGACATTATAAGAATCCATTACTATCCCAATTACAACAAGAGTCATAATTGTAAGCATTTTTATAGAGAACTTTTATTGCTATATTTTGTCTTATTAATAATAATTTTAGAGGAAATTTGGAATACAAAGAGAATATACTTGGATTAGTGGGTAACACCCCGCTTGTAAAATTGAATAATATCAATAAAGGACTAAAACCACAAATTTTTGCGAAATTAGAGTCGTCGAATCCCGGTGGTAGTGTGAAAGACCGAATTGGCTATAACATGATAGTTGATGCTGAACAAAAGGGGATACTTAAACCGGGCGGAACAATAGTGGAAGCAACAAGCGGCAACACAGGAATTGGCTTGGCTATCACTGCTGCTGTAAAAGGTTATAAATCTATTTTTGTAGTGACCGATAAAGTCAGCGACGAAAAGATAAATTACTTGCGTGCGTTGGGTTCTGAAGTGATTGTAGTTTCTAACGCAGTTGAGCCTGATCACCCCGATTATTATGTGAATGTTGCAAAAAGAATTACAAAAGAAACTGATAATTCTTTGTTTGCTTATCAATATTCGAACCCTTCGAATCCGGAAATGCATTATAAAACAACCGGACCTGAACTTTGGAGACAGACCGAAGGGAAAATCACACATTTTATTTCAAGTATCGGTACCGGCGGAACAATTAGCGGAACCGGAAGATTTCTGAAAGAAAAAAATCCGGATGTAAAAGTAATTGGCGCTGATCCGCTTGGCTCAATTTTTAAAACTTATAAAGAAAGTGGTGAACTGATAAAAGGAACACCATACTTGGTTGAAGGAATCGGCCAAGATTGCTTACCGGAAAATGTACACTTTCAGTATATTGATCAAATTATAAATGTCAGTGATAGAGAGTCCTTTGCTTATGCTCGTGAACTGACAAAAAAAGAAGGAATTTTCTGCGGCGGCAGTACAGGTACAATAGTTAAAGTGGCATTAGATGTTGCACAGGATCTGTCAGAAGATGGTATTATTGTGTTTATTGTTTGTGATACTGGTGAAAGATATTTAACAAAAGTTCACAATGAAACCTGGCTAAAAAATAATCGTATGCTTGATGTTAGAATGAATATTCTTCGTGATGTTTCCGATGAAAAGAAACGCAAAGGAATTGAAAATATTTGTTACGTTCACGATGATGATAATGTTAAAAGGGCAATGGAGATTTTCGACAAACACGGCTATACTCAAATTCCGGTTTTAGATGATCATCTTCAACCTGTTGGTTCGGTTCGTGAAAATAAAGTACTCGGAAAACTTGTAGAAAATTCTGAATTAATGGAAGCCCCAATTAAAGATGTGATGGAAGAGAGTTTCCCGGTAGTGGATGCTAAAACTGATATTAAAGAAATCAAAAATTTATTGAAAGATAACACTGCAATTTTAGTTAGTGATTTCGGAAGAATTGTTGATATAATTACAAGATACGATTTGATAGATTTTGATTAATAAGTTTTCTAATTCCTAATGTTGTCATTCCGGACTTGATCCGGAATCTATTCGGGAAGATTCTGAAACAAGTTCAGAATGACATTTCTTTAGATTGGCCTTATCCTGAATTAGAACAACAAGAAATTTTCTAAATAAAATATTCAATAACAAATAGACAATTAAAACATGGGATTTTCAACAGACGCAATTCATGCTGGCCAAAAGCCGGATGAAACAACCGGAGCTATCATTACTCCGATTTATCAAAGCTCAACTTATGCACAAGAAGGTATAAACGAACATAAAGGTTACGAGTACGGAAGAACACACAATTTAACACGTGCTGCGCTTGAGCAAAACATAGCCGTACTTGAAAAAGGGAAGTACGGAATCGCTTTTGCTTCGGGGCTTGCTGCAACTCAGGCTTTAATGACACTAGTTAAAAACGGTGATCACGTAATAGTTTCTGATAATGTTTACGGTGGAACGTACCGCTTGTTCGAAACTATTTTTAGAGATTATGGAATTGATTATTCCTGGGTGGAAACATCAAATTTGGATGATGTCAAAAATGCGATTAAAATTAATACTAAAATGCTTTTTATAGAGACACCAACCAACCCGATGCTGACTTTGACAGACCTCTCCGCTATTTCGGAAATAGCCAGAAGTAACAATTTGATAAGTATTGTCGATAATACTTTTATGAGTCCGTATTTTCAAAATCCATTGGCGTTAGGGATTGACGTGGTTATACACAGCTCAACAAAATTTATAAATGGTCATAGTGATGTGATTGGCGGAATTGTTTTGACCAGCGACGAGAAAATAAATGAGCGGTTGAAATATGTGCAAAACGCTGCCGGCGCGGTACCTTCGCCGTTTGACTGTTGGCTAACCTTGCGCGCTACAAAAACTTTAGCTGTCCGGATGAAACAGCATCAAGAAAATGCGATTAAGCTTGCAGAATTTTTATCGTCACAAAATTATGCAAGAGATATAATTTATCCTGGACTTGAAAGCCATCCTCAGCATGAACTTGCGAAAAAACAAATGAGTGGTTTTGGCGGAATGATTTCAGTCGATGTTGGTGATGTTGAATACGCAAGAGAAATTATTAAAAGGCTGAAAATATTTACATTAGCTGAGAGCCTCGGTAGTGTTGAGAGTTTGGTTTGTATTCCATCGGAAATGACACATGCATCTGTGCCGAAAGAGAAAAGAGACCAGCTTGGCGTTACAGACAGCTTAATTAGATTTTCAGTCGGACTCGAAGATATTGAAGATTTGATTGACGACATAAAACAAGCGACAGAAAAATAAAATGAAAGCATTAATCTTAGCTTTATTATTTATGAGCGTTGCAATAATTGCTCAAGAAAAGAATGAAACTCAAAATGATTTTTTTAATTTACAAGTCTATGGGTTGATTCAGCAAAGCGGTAATCACTATTTACAAACTGAAAGAGGTCTGCTTCCGATTCAAACAGAAGAAGACGCACTCACAAAATATTATCAAAAAGTTTATGGTGATTCAACGATTCAAAATCCGAATACAATTCTGAATTCACAGAATAACTTTTCAATGCCGAATTTTATTGTTCCTCAAATTGATATCTCAGAATGGTCTGATCAATACACTCCAATAAATAATATGTTTCTGCATCAGGTAATTAGTGTTGACGAAAGCGGGAATATTTATGTTATTGACGGGGCGCTTCAAAAATATTATGAAAAATTAAAATCAAAGTAGAATTCCTTTGTCTTACTTGAATTCGCTTAAAGGTCACTTCGAGAACCTCAGTGACCTTTCAATCAGTTGGCTGAGGTTCTCGAAGCCAACTTGTAGAATTATATGGTTAGTTATGAAATTTGCAGCCACCGTTTAATTCAATCGAATTAATTATCCCTTTTGTAATGAATGTGGCATATACTAAATTACATCCCAAAAACACATGTTGATAATCAAAAGTAATTTGCTCTCCCAATTTGAAGAGCTTTCTTTCGGCTTTAACACAAAAATAGGATTAAATAGAAAACCACCATATCATTTCAATTTATCCCGCTCAGTTGGTGATGACGAAAAAAAAGTTGATGAAAACCGTGACACTTTTTTAAGCTGTATAGGAATAGAAAAAGAAGCCCTGGTGTTGCATAAACAAGTTCACGGAGATACGGTACGATTAATCGATCAGTGTGGATTTGCTGGTGAAAGTGATGCCCTAATTACTGACAAAAAAAATCATGCTCTTGTGATCTCATCGGCTGACTGTCCGGCAATATTCATTTATGACAAAATTAAAAAAGTAATTGCTGCAGTTCACTCCGGTTGGAGAAGCACCGAAAAAAGAATTCTGGAAAAAGCTCTATATAAATTAAAAGAAAAATTTAATGCTAATTCCGAAGATTTATTTGCTTACATTGCTCCGTCAATTTCTCAAAAAAATTACGAAGTTGGCGAAGAGGTAGCTGAAAAATTTGACGAAAAGTACCTTTTAAAAAATGGCAGCAAATTTTTGCTAGATATTAAAAAAGCTAATTATGACATGATGATAAATTTTGGAATTCAGGCTAATCAAATCGAAGTATCGGAACTTTGTACTTACGAATGTTCTCAGTTTCTACATTCTTACAGACGTGAAGGAAAAGTGTCCGGTAGAGCGGTTGGAATCTTAATGATGAGGTGAGTTTTTTGAACAGTGAAAGTATTAAGATTGCCGGAGCTTATGTATTAATCTGTCTTCTCTGGGGATCAACATGGTTGTTTATTAGGCTTGGACTTGACTCACTTAATCCTATTTTCTCAGCCGGGTTCCGTTTCTCAGTTGCTGCAATTTTATTTTTTACCATTATTAAAGTTAGATCAACAAAATTACCCCTCGATAGACAAGCAGTTATGCTTTACATCGCAATGGGTTTCTTCATGTTCGTCTTTCCGTTTGGATTTGTGTACTGGGCTGAGCAGCATATTTCATCCGGATTAACCTCAGTATTATTTACGATTTTTCCACTTGCTGTTGTTGTGTTTTCAAGAATATTCAGAGTTACTAAAAAAATCAACTTCTATCAAGTAGTAGGTGTATTTTTAGGAATAGCCGGCATTGTAGTTATCTTTATCGAAGATATTAGTTTCAAAGGTGAAAATGTAATTCTTGCAATGTCTCTTGTTTTGCTTAGTGCTGTTATTCAAGGATTGATGCAAGTTTTTATAAAAAAATATGGTGATCATCTCAACCCCATTTCGATGAATTTTGTGCCGCTGGTTGTTGCCGGAATTTCTATGATTACCGTAAGTTTATTTTTTGAAGATTTTTCTCATAATACATTTAACGCTAATGCGTTTATTTCTGTTGGTTACTTAGCAGTATTTGGAACGATCTTTACATTTACTACATATTTCTGGTTATTGCAAAGAATAAACATTGTAATTCTTTCGCTCTCCTCGTTTATCACACCAATTATTGCATTGGCTTTAGGTTGGTTAGTCATCAATGAAAACTTAACATTTCAAGCATTTATCGGAAGTTCTTTAGTGCTTATTGGGATAATATTTGCTAATTTTAAAAGTTTGAAAAAGTATTTATCTTCTGTAAGAAAAAAGGCTGTATGAGTAATATTATCCGTATTAAAAACGCGTCATTTTATGCATATCACGGCGCGATGACCGAAGAGCAAAGTATCGGCGGTAAGTTTGAAGTTGACGTTGACATTTATACTGACTTTACCGAAGCTGCAAAAAATGACGATCTGAAAAAGACAATTAACTACAAAGACGTTTATAACTTTACAAAGAAAATTGTAAATGAAAAGAAGTATTATTTGATTGAAACTATTGCAAAAGTTTTGGCCGATAAAATTCTTTCTCATTATGATATAGCTTCTAAAGTAGCCGTAAGAGTTAGAAAAAATAATGTGCCGATTGGCGGAGTCATTGACTGTGTAGAAGTTGAAGTAATTGAAGAAAATGGAAAATAAAGCTTTTCTTGGTTTGGGTTCTAATGTTGGCAGCAGAGAAGATTATCTGAAAAGGGCAGTAGAAAATTTAAGTTCATCTTCTGAAATAAATGTTGTAAAGTGTTCGTCTGTTTATGAGACTAAGCCTTACGGTAATTTGAATCAAAGTAATTTTTTGAATGCCGTTGTAATGGTTGAAACTGATTTGGAAATTGTTAGTTTATTTAAGTTAATTAAAAATATTGAAAAAGATTTAAAAAGAACTTACACTGAAAAGTGGGGACCAAGAGAAATCGACATTGATCTGTTGCTTTTCAATGAAGTTGTTCATAAAGATGAATTACTTGAGGTGCCTCATAGAGAAATTGAAAAGAGGGATTTTGTTTTGGTACCCTTGTTAGAAATTGAAGAAAACATTTTGAATCCTTTGACTGGAAGTTTTTTAAAAGATATAAAACTAGACTCTATTGAAAAAAATATTCTTAACAAACAAAAAATAAATCTGAATTGAGTGAAATAAAATATATCGCAATTGAAGGTGTCATCGGAGCGGGTAAAACTACTCTTGCCAGAATGATTTCTGAAAAACTTGGAGCGAAATTAATTTTAGAACAGTTTGCAGAAAATCCGTTTCTCGAAAAGTTCTATGAAAACCGTCAAGTGTATGCGTTCCAAACACAGATGTTTTTTCTGGTAAACCGTTTTAAGCAACAAGAGCAACTTAAGCAAGAAGATCTTTTTGCTGAGCACACAGTTGCAGATTATATTTTTGATAAAGACAAGATTTTCGCTTATCTTAATTTGAGTAGCGATGAAATAAAATTATATGAAAGTGTTTTTCCTTTGCTCGAAAGAGATATTCGTAAGCCTGACCTGGTTGTATTTTTGCAGTCTGTTGTTGATAGATTGATGTACAATATAAAGTCTCGGGATAGAAAAATTGAAAAAAGTATTACACGTAATTATATTAAAGAATTAAGTGAAGCTTACAACGATTTCTTTTTTAAATATAGTAACACCCCTTTGCTTATTGTAAATTCATCCGAAATTGATTTTGTAAATAATGAAGAACATTTTGAAGAGCTTTATAAACATATTTTCAGAGAAGATAGGGGATTCATAGAATACTTTAATCCTATAACAGAGTTTTAATTATGAAGTTATTTCAAATTTTACTTTATGGCTTTTTATTTTATTTAGCATTCAAAGCTATAAAATACGTAATTCAAATGGTTGCCGGCCCAAAAGAAAATAAAAGAGGCAATTCTACTTTCACCAAGAAAAATGAAAAAAGTAAATTCGATATTAATAGAGAAGATATTATTGAAGCGGATTTCGAAGAAATAAAAGAATCTGACAAAGAAAATCAAACAAAGGATTAATGCCCGGGCGAACTCTACTTTCTAGACTTATTTCATACATATTTAAACTTTTTTTCTTTACAAAAGAAAAAGAGTATGAGAATACTATCCCTCCGAAATCAATTTTAATTGTACGTCAACATAACCAGTTTGGGGATTTACTTGCAAGCGTTTCCCTTTTCCGAGCAATCAAGGATACTTATCCGAATACTCATTTAACTGTGATTGTTAGTCCGGAGAATTATTATGCGATTACAAAAAATAAATATATTGATGATTATTTTGTGTACGATAAAAAGAAAATGTTCACGTGGAAAGGCTTATCAGAATTTTGGGAAGTTATTAGAAAAGGCTATGATTTATCAATAGTACCGGCAACAGTTTCTATTTCTTTTACAAGCTGTTTAATTGGAAAGTTATCAAGATCAAAATATAAAATTGGTCCGGCCTCTTTAGCTGATAAGAAAAATCATTACTCATATTTTTTTCATAAAAGGGTAACGCTTGATTGGAGAAAATATCCTGATTCGCATGTTTCGGATTTTATTCAAGATGTGATTAGGCCTGTGGGTATTTCAACAAAAAACTTTGCTTCCGAGATTACTTACGACAAAGTTGATAAAGATAAGGTAAAAGCCTTCTTAAGAAATAATAGTGTAGAACGTAATGCACACTTAATAGGTTTTCATGTCGGAGCAGGAAAGCCACGCAACAGATGGTCGATGCAAAAGTTTTGCGATTTAATTGAAAAAGTAAAAATCTTTTCGCCGGTAATTTATGTCACCGGCAGTTCCTCAGATAAAAATGAAATTGATTTTATAAGAGAAAAATTCCCAAACGAAATTTTATTTTTTTTGAATAAATCGATTCCTGAACTAGCAGCTCTAATTTCAATGAGTGATT
>JANQIV010000029.1 GCA_028282005.1 Melioribacteraceae bacterium
AGTTTTTCGGGACATTTCTATAGATACCAGTTACTTTTAAGTTCAGCTCATTATCGATAAAAATGTTTTTCCCGATAGGATCTTTATTCGCGAAAAGTTTCTCGGCCAATGTTTCTGATAATATTATTGAAAAAGGATCATTCAATGCTGTTTCTTTATTTCCATGTTTTAAGGGAAAAGAAAACATGGTTAAAAAAGAAGGATCGGCGTAGAGCAGTTTTTCCGAATAAAAGTTATCATCTTGTTTAATTGTTCTTCTATAATATTTTACCCGCGATGCTTCAACAATTTCAGGATATTCGTCTTTTAATGCGGGTCCAAGTGCCGCGGGCGTTACAGCAACTGGCAGTATATTTCCACTATAAATATGGTCTTTAACTACACGGTAAATATTCTCGCCTTTCTCATTGAATCTGTCGTAGCTTAATTCATCAGTAACATAAAGTAAAATAAGAATTGAGCATGCCAATCCCATTGCTAATCCACTCAAATTGATGACTGAAAAACTTTTATATTTTATAAGATTTCTGAAAGCTATTTTTATATAGTTTGAAAACATTATTGTCCCCCAATAAATATTGTTTCGTATAAAGCCTGGCAAGCAATAGATAACTTCACTCCAAAACCAAAGATTTGCTTTAAAAGAATTTTCTGATTCTGAAATATTTTCATAAGTCTCTTCAGTATCTCCTAGAATGAAATCCCTATTCTTATAATAAGCTGCTTTCTCTAAAATGTATGTACCGATTCTTGGTAATTTCATTTTATTCTGTTCTTAAACTTTTAACCGGATTTGAAAGGCTTGCTTTAACAACTTTTTGAAATATTACTGCAAATGCTATTAGTAATCCAGAAACGCTGCCCAATAAAAAGATCAACATATTTATATCGATTCTGTAAGCATAATCTTGTAACCAATCAGAGACAAAATAATATGAAACCGGCCAGGCGATTAAATTGGCTATTATGAGAAGAATGATGAATTCTTTGGAAATCAACATTATTATATCTGCTACTTTAGCGCCTAATACTTTTCTAATTCCGATTTCTTTCGTTTTGATTGAGATTGTGTAGCTGATCAACGCATACAGACCCAAGCAAGAAATTATAATTGCGATGATAGTTGCATAAGTTACAAGTTTCATACTTCTGTTATCTGCATCATAAAGACTGCTGAAATACTCATCCATAAATGTGTACTTAAACGGATGCTCTGATTCAAACTTTTCCCATTTATCTTCAATAAATGCTAATGTGTTAGCAATATCTGCTGACTTAACTTTTACAGAAACTTTCGAGAACCAGTTTTCCGGTGGAATGAAAAGCATAAGTGGACTTATTTTTTCATGAAGCGAATGGAAATGAAAATCTTTAATGACACCAACAACTTCACCCCAATCACGGTTAACTGCAGGAATTGAAATTTTTTTATTTAATGGATTATCCCAATTAAATGCTTTCGCTGCAGTTTCATTAATTATATAAGATGAACCGTCGGTGGCAAAGTTTTTATCAAACCCTCTGCCTTGCGCAATTTCTATTTCGTAGTTATTTATAAAATCATGATCAACAACAAGCATTCTTATATCAGGCACATCTTCATCTTTAAATCCTTCGGCTCTAATCGGAATACCCCAATCGCTACCGCCAGGTAAATTTGCTGTCAAGCTTACGTTTGAGATATTCGAATTAGCTAATAACTCATTTTTAAATGCGCTTATCTTTTCACTCATTGCTTCAGATCTAATTTCGAATGAGATTACCTGATCATTATTAAATCCGAGTGATTTGTTAGTTATAAATTTCATTTGATCATGAATAAACATCGAAGAAATGATGAGAAAAGCAGATATTGAAAATTGAAAAATCACCATAGACTTTCTGAAATATACTTTATTAGATAAATCGAAATTCCCTTTTATTACTCTGGTCGGCATAGCTCCACTTAGCAATAGGGAAGGATAAATTCCGTTAAGTAATCCGGTAAAAATTGCAATCAAAAATATTGCACCAATTAACAATTTATTATCCCAAAAGCTTTCAATCAAAGTAATTCCAAACAATTCATTTACGAATGGGATTAAAAGATATACAGCTGTTAAAGAAATAATGAATACAACAACGATGAACATTATTGATTCAGTAATAAACTGCATTGTTAATTGAATTCTCTCCGCTCCGATTGATTTACGTACTCCAACTTCTCTTCCACGGTTGATTGCCTGAGTACTGGAGATATTGATATAATTTATGATAGCGATTATCAGTATCAATACAGCTATAATTGAAAACAGATAGATAGTTGAAATACTTTGGTTGGGTTCAATTTCTCTGTGTAGATTTGAATGCAAATGAATATCAGTTAATTTCTGCAGATCAATAGTATGCTGAAAAGTCGGGTCATCAATTTTGCTATCAATCCACTCAGAATATTTTTTTTCTAATTCAACTTCGTATACTTCTCCCTGTAGTAAAAAATATGTATAAAATTGCTCCCACCTCCAGTTGTTAAGCCATCTTGCATTGTTTGATGATTGCGAAACCAGAAAAGAATATTTAAAGTGTGAGTTTGACGGAGTATCCTCAATAAGCCCGGTAACATTATAAGGTTGTTTTCCTTCTTCCAAATTCAGCACCAAAGTTTTGCCAATCGGATTTTCATTCCCAAATAATTTTTCCGAAAGCTCTTCACTAATAACAATTGAAAAAGGATTTATAAGAGCGGTGTTTTCATTTCCTTTGAGAAGATTAAAAGAGAAAACTCTGAAAAAACTTGAGTCAGCATAAAAGCCATTCTTTTGATAGAATTTTTTATCAGCTTGCTCTACTAATACTTCGCCAAAAATTTGTAACCGCACATATTCTTTTATTTCCGGATAAACGTCTTTTAATGATGGTCCCCATAAATCCGGGATTTTAGCAATTGATGGTGTTGCAAGCCTGTAAATGTTCTCTTTATTTTTATGAAAATTATCAAAGCTAAAATGAAAAGTGACGAAGAATGCAATAAGTGTAAAACAGATAAAACCTAAAGAAAGCCCCACTAGATTTATAAACGATTGAGATTTATATCTCAATATATTTCTGAAAAATACTTTTAGATAATTATAAAACATGATTGCCCCCCAATAAAAAAAATTTTTAATAAACCCCGGTATTGAAGAAATTACCTCACTCCAAAACCAAAGATCAGCTTTCAATCTTCCATTATTATCGCGTATATAATCATACGTCTCGATTGTATCGCCAATTATGAAACTCTTGTTTTTATAATAAGCTGATTTACTTAATATCCATTTACCTATTTTCGGGATACTTGATCTCATTTTACTTTTTGCTTATCAATAATTGTGGTAAATCAGACCAGATCGATTCTTCCAGTTTTTTCATTTCCATTAGCATATCTCTACCTTTTTTTGTAATTAGGTAAAATCTCTTTGCTTTGCCGCCTCGTTCTGAAACCGGTCCGCTGATAAATGTTGAAACCATTCCTTTGGTTTCAAGTCTGTCAAGTACATCATAGATAGCACCGATTGACCAATACTTATCTGTTGTTTTAGAGATTTGCTCTCTGATGGTAACACCATAAGCGTTATCTGATAATTTCCAGATTGTTAGTAATACTAACTCTTCTTTTCGCGAAAGGAATTTCATTTTATACCCACTTTCTTCTGTAAACTAGAATTAATATACAAATAAAATTCCGGATTTTATTCCGGAAACTAGAACTAATAGACGATAGAATTATAGAAAAGTTCAACAGACCGGAGAATAAATCTCCGGTATAAAATTAATTATTCGTATTTAATTGATTCTATCGGATTGCTCAATGCTGCTTTTAACGCCTGGTAAACAACTGTTATTGTAGCTATAACTATCGCCAGCAACCCGGAAAGTGCAAAAAATTCGTAAGGCATATCAATTTTATATGTAAATTCTTGAAGCCATTTTGAAACTATATAATAAGCTAAAGGCCAGGCAATTAAATTTGCAATAATAACGGGAACCAACGAATCTTTCAATAATTGGTAAAGTATGTTGGTAACTGAGCTACCTAATACTTTTCTAATTCCAATTTCCCTTCTTTTTTGCTCGGCTGTAAATGTGGATAAACCAAATAATCCTAAACAGGAAATGAAAATCGCGAGAATCGAAAAATAGCCGGCTGTTTTAGCTGTTGTATCATCTCTTCGGAAAAGCCATTCAAAATTTTCTTCCATAGAACTATATTCAAAAATTTGATAAGGAAAGTACTGGCTGAAGCGGGTTTTAATTTCTTCAGTTATAGCCTCAGTATTTTCTGAATTCAATCTAATTGAAAGATTCATTTCCATATTAATAAACCTTGGATCCCAACTCAACGGTCTAATTACCATCGGCTGTACATTATTTCTCATTGACGTAAATTGATAATCTTTAATTACCCCGGCTACTCTCAGGAAACCTATTCTTTTGCCAATTGGGTTAGTCCAGTTAGTCTTCCTTAAAAATGCTTCATTAATAAAA
This sequence comes from Melioribacteraceae bacterium, assembly GCA_028282005.1. Taxonomy (GTDB): domain Bacteria; phylum Bacteroidota; class Ignavibacteria; order Ignavibacteriales; family Melioribacteraceae; genus JANQIV01. The sequence continues at coordinate 4,507 of JANQIV010000029.1, forward strand.
CAATCATAAGTACTGTCTACGCTCATCTGAGTATTTAACTCATTTTTGCCCATCAATAATTTTATACCGTAAGCTTCAAGAAAGTTTTTATCAGCTGAATTAATATTAGTGTAAATAGTTTCACCGTCAGGTGAACCCTCGTAAGGCATTTGAACCGATGCCCCATTGAAATGAGGTACAAACTGAGATACTGACGCATTTTCAACATTTGCAAGGCTAATTATTTCTTCTTTGAAAACATCATATTTTGCAGCAGTCAACGAATCAGCATTTTTAAATTCTAAAACAATTACATTCTCTTTATCATATCCAACATCCTTGTTTTTTAGGTAGCTTAATTGGTGATAGATAATTATTGTTGATAGAATCAAGATAATAGATATTGCAAACTGGAAAACCACTAATATATTTCTTTTCGAAAATTTTTTCTTTTCAGTTCTATAAGCTGACTTAAAAACCTTAACTGGATTAAATTTTGACAGATAAAAGGCAGGATAACTGCCCGAAAGAATACCAACTACCAACCCTATTAGTACTAATCCAACAATAAGCAACAAATTACTGCCAATATCTAGCGATAGCTGTCTTCCGATAATCGCGTTAAATTCCGTTATAAAAAAACCTATAAAAACAATCGAAAGAAAAAGAGAGATAAATGACATTACAATAGATTCACCTAAAAATTGAAATACTAAACTCTTGCGCCCCGCACCACAGACTTTGCGCAATCCAACTTCTTTTGCCCGCTTCATAGAACGAGCAGTTGATAGATTCATGAAATTAATTGAAGCTATCAGAAGAATGAACAACCCTATAGCAGAATATATAATTATCGTGTTAACATCGCCGACGTTACCGTGTTCACCAAGTATATTAGAATACAAATGAATCCGCGACAACGGTTTAAGATAAACATGGCTTGGATAATCTTCTGAAATGTTTGCCCGTAAAAGATCTTTAATTTTTGCATTAATATCCTGAAGTAAGACATCATCTCGCAAGAGGACATAAGTATAACAGCCTATAGCATTCCAATTGCTAAGATAATCCGGAGTAATAACTTTTTCATAAGTGGAAAAGGAAATTAGAAAATTAAAATTGTTGGAGGAGTTTTTGGGAGGATCCTTTATTACGGCTGTTACAGTACATTCAAAATTATTATTTACTTTAATTATTTTTCCAATAGCATTTTCACCAGGAAAATATTTTTCAGCAGTGCTTTTGGTTAAAACTATTGAGTAAGGTTCAGCTAATGCTTTTTGAGGATTTCCGGCAATAAATTCATAAGTAAATATTTCGAAAAAAGAACTTTCACACCATCTCCCAAAATCCTCAAAAAACTTTTTGTCATTGCCGCTGTCAAGAATTACTCCGTTTCCTGTATTCCTAAAACGAACTTGGTTTATAACTTCAGGATAATTGGTTTTTAGTGCTGAACCGATAGCATTATTTGTTAAAGCGATAAACTGCCCGCGACCACCGTAATCAATTTCTACTCTATAGATGTTCTCGTAGTTGGTATTAAATTTATCATAGCTTAATTCAAATTTCACATAAAGCAAAATTAAAATGAAGCACGCCAATCCCAATGACAAACCAAATATATTAAGAAATGAGTACGTTTTTTGTTGGAATATATTTCTAATTATAACCTTTAAAAAATTTCTAAGCATCTTCCCACCTTATTGAGTTTTTGAAAAACAATCAATTAAGAGATGCTTATATAAAGGAAATGTTGTTTAATTAGTTTTTTCTATTTTTAGAAACGGATTAAATAATTAGGTGCAGACAAGCTACCAAACATGGTGGCGGACAAGCCTGCATTACAATTTTATTCATACTTAATTGATTCTATCGGATTGCTTAAAGCTGCTTTTAAAGCCTGATATCCTACTGTTAAAGTAGCTACAATAATCGCTAATAACCCGGAAAGTACAAATACTTCATACGGCATTGTAATTTTATAAGCAAAATTTTGAAGCCACTTTGTAGTAATATAGTAAGCTAATGGCCATGCAATTAAATTTGAAACAAGCACTAAATAGAAAAATTCTTTGCAAAGCATTAAAGTTAAGTTTGCTTCAGTAGCACCCAGCACTTTTCTAATTCCGAGTTCCTTTTTCTTTTGCTCTGCCGTAAATGAAGATAATCCGAAGAGACCCAAACATGCTATAACTATTGCAAGAACAGAAAAATACTTAATTAGATCAAACATTCTTTCTTCACTTTTATAAAGCTTATCATATTCTTCGTCAACAAATTTATAATTAAAAGGATGATTAGGGGCAATTTCAGCCCATTTCCCTTCTAAAGCATCCATAGTTTGTGGAATGTTTTCAGGTGAAATTCTCAATATCACATTTCTGTTATAGGGTTTATAAACATAAAGCGCTAATGGAGGAATTGCTAAATTTAATTTAGTAAAGTGAAAATCTTTCATCACTCCAACAATAGTACCTTTCACCCCGACAAAATCAAGTCGTTTGCCAACCATGGAGCCACCGCCCATTATTCTTGCCATTTCTTCATTGATTAGAAAATTACCGTAATCAACAGAATCATCTTCACTTAATAAATCTCCACCAAATTCTTTTGAAAATGATCTCCCCTCAACCATTTCTATTTTCATAGTTTCTATGTAATCAAAATCAATTGACGTATTTGATACGAGCACTTTCAATTCCGGATCTTTCCCATCCCAATCAGCACCACCAGAATTACTATTGATAGAACCGGGCTCACTTTGTGAACCGGAAAAACTTATTACTCCATGGGTATTACCCAACACATTTTTAACATTTTCATATTTTGATTGAAGATCATCTCCTCTCAAGTAAATTGAAAGCATTTGTTCTTTGTCAAAACCCAGGCTTTTGTTTCGCATGTAATCGAGTTGTTTGAAAATAATTATAGTGCCAACTATCAGCACAATCGAAATTGCAAACTGGGAAACAACTAATACTCTTCTGAAGATTGAACTTTTTGCGCCGGATTTTAACTCACCCTTTAAGACTTTTACCGGAACAAATTTGGAAAGAAAGATTGCCGGATATGTACCCGCTATAAATCCGGTGAAAAATGTTATTGCAAATAGTGCAATAATAAATTCAGTTTTCATAAAAACATCAAAAGAAATTTCTTTTCCTGCCAGTTCATTAAAAGGATTCAATAAAATTGAAACAAGAACCAAAGCAAAAGCTAATCCTATAAAAGCCATTAAAATTGATTCACCGTAAAACTGCCTGATTACGCCGTTTCTATTGGCGCCAATAACTTTTCGCATACCAATTTCTTTTGCTCTGTTTGCAGATTTGGCAGTTGACAAATTCATGAAATTGATACAAGCAATTAATAAAACAAAAGCCGCTATTATTCCAAAAATGTAAAGGTTCTTCATTCTGCCGCCTGTATCTTTAAACCCGCCGTAAGCTTTTAAGTGAATATCTTTGTAAGGGAAAACTTCAAACTCACGAGTTGTTTCAGGATCATTCTTTTTAACTACTTCTGTAAGTTTTTTATTTACTTCACTAATTGATGCATTTGGAACCAATTGCACATAGGATCGAATAGAGTTTGAGCCCCAGTGTTCACTCCAACGGCCATGCTTTTCTTGTAAATTAAATGGAATTGCTGTTTCGAATCTATTTGAGGAGTTTGCCGGAATATCTTTTATTACAGCTACAACACTAACATCGTACTCATTATTTACAGTAATGGTTTTACCAATCGGATTTTCATTTGCAAAAAATTTATCAGCAATTTTTTCAGTTAAAATAATCGAGTACAAATTTTTATTGTAGTCATTTAGATTTCCTTGAAGCACTTCAACTGTGAACATATCAAAATATTCAGGATCAATAAAGTAATGTTTAGGTTCTAAAAATGAATTGTCGTTATATCTAAATAAAATTTCTGTTGGCCAGGATGTTCTAGCCGCTTCTACTATTTCAGGAATTTCACTTTTCCAAACCGGCGCAGAAGGATATGGTGTAACGAAGACATGAAATTTACCTTCCGCATAAAACTGATTTTGTTCAACCCTGTAAAGATTATCTATCTTTTCGTGGTATTGATCAAAACTTAGTTCATCATTTATCCATAGCATAATTAGAATTGAACAAGCCATTCCAATTGCTAATCCGGCAATATTAATGAATGAATAAGTTCTTTGCTTGTTTAAATTTCTTAAAGCGATTTTAAGGAAGTGACTAAACATTTTTACCCCAACATATTTTTAATTTTTTATTCATGTTTAATGGCTTTAATCGGATTTAATAAAGAAGCTTTTACAGTTTGAAATGAAACCGTAAGCAAGGCAATACCTAATGCCACAATTCCAGCCAAAGGCATTATCCAAATAGGGAATTCAATTCTATAAGCAAAATCAACAAGCCATTGATTCATTAGAAAGTAAGCAGCAGGCCACGCAAAAAGATTTGAAATAATTACCCATTTCGAAAATTCTTTAGAAAGCAACAGCGTTAAATTGGAAACTGATGCACCAAGAACTTTACGAACTCCAATTTCTTTGGTTCTTCTTTCAGCCATAAAAGACGCTAGCCCGAATAAACCTAAACACGAAATCATTATTGCAAATACTGAAAAAGAAGTGAACAATTTACCTAATCTCATTTCTGCACGATAAAGGTTGTCAAAACTTTCTTCAAGAAAAGTATATTCAAAGGGGTTCTCCGGTGAAAATTCTTTATAAGTAGTTTCAATGAAGTTCAGGGTTTGTGCTACATTGTGGCCTGAAATTCTTGCGAACATCACATTGTTCCAATCGCCGAAGACTCTCATTACCAAAGGTTCAATTTTCCTATCAAGTTTTTTGAAATGAAAATCTTCTGTTACTCCGATTATTGTGAAATCATCTCCCCACATATTTAGCCTTTTTCCAATAGGGTCATCGTAACCAATTATTTTTAATGCCGCTTGGTTTATAACAATCCCAGAAGAGTCAGATAAACGGTTTTTCTCGAAGAATCTACCTTGCGCCATTTTTATGCCGAATGTTTCGGAATAGTCTTCATCAATACTTACAAAGTGCATCAATACCTTATCTTCCGGATTTTTACCGTCCCAATCAAAACTTGAAGTTGAGTTGCCGTAGTAGGTCGGCACGTTTCCGGCTGTAGTCAATGATAAAACATTCGGATTTTTTAATAACAGTAATTTTAATGTCTCTTTTTTGCTTTCAGCATCATCGCTAATCCCGAAATAAGCAATATTCTCTTTATTAATTCCCAGCTTTTTATTCTGCATGTATTCTAATTGATTAAAAACAGTAATCGTGGAAATAATTAAAATAATAGAAAGAGAATACTGCAGAATTACTAATGTTTTTCTAAATATTGATCCGCCTTTTGATGAACCATCCACATTTTTCAATACTTTAGAAGGTTTGAACGATGAGAGATATAATGCCGGATAAACTCCTGAGATAAACCCTGTTACTAGCGCCAAAGCAAAAAACAACAAAAACATATTTGCACTAATTTGGTTAAATAATATTTGTTTTCCGGAAAGGTCATTGAAAAAAGGAAGTGTTAAATAAACGATCAAAATTGAGAATAAGAGAGAAATAAAAGCAGTAATAATTGACTCAATAAAAAACTGTCTGATAATTTGATGCCTGTAAGCTCCGACAACTTTTCTCATCCCCACTTCTCTTGCCCGCTTTGACGAACGTGCTGTGGAGAGATTCATAAAATTTATACAAGCAATAAGAAGAACAAAGAGTGCAATAATAGAAAAAGTATTTACATGAACTATATCTCCATGACCTTGTATATCAGCAGTAAATTTATTACCTGAATACAAGTGAATATCATAAAGAGGTTGTAAATATACTTCTGTTGACGAACCTTCATTATTCTCTTTTATAATATTTTTAATTTTTTCATTAACAAGATTCAAGTCAGCATTTTTATTAAGTGTTACATAGGTGTAGTAAGCATTATTTCCCCATTCACCTAATTTTCTTCCTTCTTTTTCAAACAGCATAAAAGGAATAGCAATATCAAATTTTAAATGGGAATTTGAAGGAATTGTTTTCATTACCCCTGTTACGGTTACATCAAAATCTCCAACTGTTAATTGTTTGCCCATCGGGTCTTGATCACCAAAATACTTAAGAGCTATTTTCTCACTAATTACGACAGAGTATAAATCACTCAAAACTTTTTCTTTATCGCCCATCAAAAGAGGAAATGTAAAAACATCAAAAATGGAAGGGGAAGCAAATAACAATTCCTCACTGTAAACTTTATCTCTATATTTAACAGTTCTTTCTCTGCCTGCTAACCTAACTGAATTTTCAATCTCAGGATATTGATCTACTAAAGCCTTGCCAATTGGATCCGGAGTTACTGCAACCGGGAAAATTTCTCCCCCTGCATAAAACTGGTTTTCAACAACTCGGTAAATATTTTCTCCATTTTCATGGAATTTATCGTAACTCAGCTCATCATTTACCCACAAATAAATCAAGATAGTACAGGCAAGTCCCACTGCCAAACCAAGAATGTTAATAAGAGAGTATAGTTTTTGACGGGCAAGATTTCTTAATGCAATAAAGAAATAGTTTCTAAACATTTTTACCCCAACTTTGATAGGTGATAATCTTTTGACCTTTGTGTGGGGTAAATGGTTGTATTTGGGATGAAAATCTTAATGATATTCTTAGTCTTGGTCATAGTCTCTTTTGATTAAGATTATGACCAAGACTAAGATTCTGTAATTACTGTAAAGTTTTACCGAAGAGAGTTTTGTACATAACTTTGTAAATGTCTGTATTATCAATAATACCAGTAACCATTTCAGAATTTAACCCGTGGGCTTTTGCAATAACCGCACCATAAGTGTCACTGTATGATGCCCAGGTAATCGCAAATGGTAAATTTGTTCCAAACTGATCAGGTTTAGATTTCCAAACTGTAGTTTCTTTTCCGTCAATGCCATCATAAGGCGCACCGTTTTTGTCAGTTGCAGGTGTCTTCATGTTTGGGTCAATCTCAGTATAAACTCCACCGACCATATCAAGTCCACCGGCTTCACTGTCTGCAGCCATAATTAAAAGAGTATTTGGATTAGAATCGATATACTGTCCAATTACTCCAATTGCATCGTCGCTTCTTTTTACAGCTTCAACAACACCACGTGCATTATTATTATTAGCAAAATTATCTGTTGCTTCTTCCTCGATCACAGCAAAAAATTGATTGCCCGAAGCATTCAAAATATCCAATGCTACTCTTGTCATTTCAGCAATTGTCGGTGCTTCTGCATCATATAGCGGAAGATTATTTTCTCTTAAGAATTCTTCTGACTCATCATTAAATGTATGCTTTTCAGAAAACACACCAAATAGTTTTTCTGTAGTTGCTGGAGTGCTCAATAATTCAGTTCTGTTGTAAACAACTGTGTAGCCTTGTTCTTTCAAGTATTCTATCAAATTCAATCCGTCTGTTCTCAGTCCTTCGCAGTGAGTTCCCTGAACTCCTTTGGGTAATAGCCACTCTTCACCACCTGATAAAATAATATCAACTCCGGATTCAACTATTTGTTTTGTAATTTCCTCGTAATTTCCGCGAGCTTCAGAACTTGCAACAAAACAACCTGTTCCCGGTTCAATAATGCTTCCGGAATTTATTAAAGCTGTTTTCATCCCGGCTTCCAATGCTTCTTCCATTATACTCATTTTTTTACCGGAAGCTGCGGTTATTTCATCAGTTTTATCTAAACCATACGAATCTTTTCGAACTTTTACTCCGTATGCATGTGTTGTTGCTCCGCCATGAGAAGATGCTGTCAAACAATCTTTCATGTGACTTCTGTACAATGCCATGTTAGACAATTTATCCCAGTTTAAATATCCATCAGGTCCATGGTTAATAATTCTGGCTGCGTGCCAGCTTGTTGCTCCTGTTCCATCAGGATGAAGAAAAATCACGTTGCCGGTTTCATTTTCTTTCTTCACCGGTTTTGTACACGAAGTAAATGCAATAAAAATTAGAGACAGCGAAAGTAGAGTAATTAAATTTTTCATATTTATTCCAATTAATTAAAAAAAGCCGATTTGAGAAATTAAGTTAAACAAATCGGCTTAAGATTCTAAATTGTAAATATTATGAAAAAATTAATTTATTCATACTTTAGTGAGTTTACCGGATTCGATAATGCAGCTTTTAACGAATGATAAGCTACCGTTGCAAGTGTTATGAAAATACTCACCACAATTGTGGTAATAAATATGTAGTAATTTACTTCTGTTCGGTAAGCAAAGTTGTCCAGCCAATATTCTGCAAAATAAAAAGCTAACGGAATCACAATAATATTTGCAATTATCACCCACTTAATAAATTGTTTTGAGAGAATTGTCACAATTGTTCCGGCACTTGCACCAAGCACTTTTCTAACACCAATCTCTTTAGATTTTTGTTCTGTGAGAAATGATACCAGACCGAGCATGCCAATACAGCTTATCAAGATTGCAAAGAAAGTGCTGTAAGTTAGCAGCTTTCCAATCGACATTTCAGCTTTATAAAATTTTTCAAATTCTTCATTCATAAAGTAAAAATCAAAAGGAAAGCCTGGTGAAAATTCTCCTAATTTTTCTTTAATAAAATCTATAGTTTCTGTTGAATTGGCAGTGTTTATTTTTATCGATAAATATTTGTTTCCAGTCGGATTCAAAATGAAAATAACAGGCCAAATCTCTTCTCTTAAAGACCCGTAATGGATGTCCTCTACTATACCTACGACAGATGCTACTTTATCACCCCAGTATTCAATTTTTGTTCCGATCGGATTTTGCAGACCTAATTTTTTCGCAGCTGTTTGATTGATTATCATCGCTTCGTTTTCATCGGTTAAAAAATTCTTTGAAAAACTTCTTCCGCTAATTATATCAATACCGAAAGTTTTAAAGAAATCGTAATCAACTACAAGTACTTGTGTATGCAATTTTTCATCATCAATTTTATCGACCGGCTTTATATTGTCTGTCCAAGAAGAACCTGATGCTGGCGAGCCGCTTGCGAAAGTTAAACCGGAAATAGAACTATTGTTTAATAAACTCCTTTTAAATGGCTCCGGATTTTTCATCAACTCTTCGTCATCAATTGACAACACAATTATTTCATCTTTATTAAATCCGAGTTCTTTGTTCAGCATATAGTCAAGCTGATCAAAAACCGTGAATGTTCCGATAATTAAAAAAGAAGCAATCGCAAATTGAAAAATTACTAACAATGATCTGAGGGAATAACCCTTGTTACTTTTTATTAAACTATTCTTCAAAACCAATGCCGGTTTAACAGAAGCAATTATAAACGCAGGATATCCACCTGCAATAAGGCTTGTTAAAAATAGTACCGCAAAAATGATTAACGCAAATTTCCAATTTAGTAAATCACTAATTAGAATGTTGGTTTTAACAAGGTTGTTTACTTCAGGGATGATCACATAAATTATTACTAAAGCTAAAAGGAAAGAAATAAAAGTCAAAATGAATGACTCACTTAAAAATTGTTTTACTAACTGAAATTTGCCGGCACCAACTACTTTCCTGATTCCAACTTCTTTGTTTCTTTTTGCTGAACGGGCAGTTGATAAGTTGATAAAATTAATACAGGCAATAATTAAAATGAAAATCGCAATTGTTCCGAAAACATATAAATATGCTACCGGGATAACTTTAGCAAATTCATAAGTTAGAAATGTTGAAAAATGGATATCTTTTAAAGGTTGAATTTGCATCTCATACCTTTGTTTCCATTCTTCTTGAAGCTTTGAGTCAACTAAGTTCTCAATTTTGTCTCTCGCAACTTTGGGATCCATTCCCGGTTTAATTAAAATATAAGTGTAATCGTTACCAAAGCTTGTCCATTTACTAAACCTTGCATAGTTGTTTTCATTTAATGAACTAATAGATGCAATCAAATTCATTCTTTTATGTGAGTTTTCCGGGTAATCCTTAAACACACCGGTAATATTGTAAAGAGTTGCATTATCAATTTTGAAAGATTCTCCAACCGGATCACGTTCGCCAAAATATTTTAACGCTATTTTTTCTGAAATGATTATTGAATTCGGGTTTTTTAAAACTGAATTTTTGTTTCCTGATTTCAACTCAATTGTGAATACATCCAAATATTCAGGATCCGCAAAAGAAATCCTCTCAAAGAAAATCTTCTCTGAATAAGCAACAGATTTAGTTGATTCACTTATTCTTACTGCATGTTCAATTTCAGGAATATTCTTTGCTTCCGGAGCAAGGGGAAACATAACCGGAGCCATTTTCATTGTTCCGCTTGGCCTGTTTATCTCAGTGTAAACACGGTAAATTCTATCTTTCTTTTCATGAAAATCATCATAGCTGAGTTCATAATTTATCATTAGCGAGATTATTAACACACAAGCTATTCCAAGTGAAAGCCCAACAATATTAATAAAAGAATATCCTTTGTGTCGTTTAATATTACGCAGAGCAACTTTTACATAATTCCAAACCAACTCAGGCATCCAGAATGGTGTTTCCCATGGCGGTCTTCCGGAAATTGATATTGTATCGCTCTTGAAATATTCGCCGGCTAAATTTTCAGAATTTCCGATAGAATTTTTTGCTTCATTAAATGCTGCTTCCTCACTTTCACCCAATGCAACTTTTTGTTCTATTTCATCTCTTAAATGTGATTCCAACTCCGCGATGTATCCATCCTCCAAAGATTGGTTTTTGCGTAAAGATATTTTCCACTTTTTAATTTCTTTTTCGAGATTGAACATTTTTAATTCCTTATTCGTATTTAAGGGCTTTAATTGGATTTGATAATGCTGTTGTTAAAGTTTGATAACCTACTGTTAATGTTGTAAGTAAAATTGAAATTACTGCTCCGATAATAAATAAGTCAATTTTCAAACTAATGCTGTAGGCAAATTCATTTAACCATAATGTCATTGAAAAATATGAAATGGGGACAGCAACTAAATAAGCTGTTAGCACAAGTTTTATAAATTCACTACTTACTAAAATTATTATCTGGTAAGTTGTTGCGCCAAGAACTTTTCGTGTTCCGATGTCTTTTGTTTTTCTGCGTATTGCAAATGATGATAATCCAAACAAACCGACACAGCCAATAAGTATAGCGTCAATTGTAAAAAAGGCAAAAAGGTTTCTTGTTTTTAGATCACGCTGGTAAAGGGAGTTGATTTTTTTATCTAAAAATGAAAAAATAAACTGCTGCTCCTGAGTAAATTCTCCCCACCTTTCTCTAATATAATTTATTGTCTCTTGAACGTTAGTCTTTTTTATTCGTAAGGCAAGTATTTGATTTGGCCTATTTTGATTATATGGATCTGGTCCGAAGATTGCCATCGGTTGAATTTTTCGATGAAGCGAGCTGAAATGAAAATCTTCTAATACACCTATAATTGTGTATGGGCGATCTTCGTATAAGACTATTTCTCCAACAGGGTTTTCTAAATTCAATGACTTTACTGCAGTTTCATTAAGAATGACAGCCATAGAATCACTTCCAATTTCTTCATTAAAATCCCGACCGCTAATTAATTTCAAGCCGAAAGTTTCAAGGTAGTTAAATCCCACAGTTAACCATTCGACTGAAGATCCTTTGTTTTCGGGTTTATCCTTAATATACAAACGGGTTATTCCAATTGAATTACCTGGAACGGCTTGAGAGTTTGTAACACTCAAAATATCTGAATAATTCTCAAGAGAATTTCTAAAACTTTCGGATTTACCCAATACAGATTCACTACCTTCTATTATAAGAACCTGATCTTTCTCAAAACCAAGCTTCTTGTTGAGTAAATATTTGTTTTGTTCGGCTATAACAAGGGTACAAATTATCAATGATATCGAAATCACGAACTGAAAAACCACCATTCCGTTTGTTATCCTGTTTTTCTTTGAACTTCCCCAAAACAATATTCCTTTTAACAAGAAATATGGGCTGTTTGAGGAGAGGTAAAGAGCAGGATAAAGGTTTGACAAAAGCCCTGTCATAACTACGAATACAGATAAGCCTATAATTATTAAAAAATAGTTGAGCAGATTGAATGACAAGTCTAAACCGGTTATGGAATTAATATACGGTAACACAACAGGTACAAAGATAACGGACAAAATAAGAGCAAGGAAACTTATAACAAAGGATTCACTAAGAAACTGAACTATCAATTGCTTTCTTTGGGAGCCAAACACTTTCCTGACAGCAATTTCTTTTAAGCGAGTAGAGTACCTTGCTATCGAGAGGTTCATAAAGTTTATTCCCGCAAGCACAAGTACCATAACAGCAATAACAGAGAAAAGATAAACGTAAAGAATATCACCGTTAATTTCCAATTCGTCGGATAAGTCTGAATAAAGATGAATTGAAGTTAGCGGCTGAAGAAAGTAACTGAACCCATTTCCCGCAGCAGTATATTCTTCGTATGAAATATTCAATTCTTCTCTCAGCATCAGGGCAATCTTATCTATAGCTTTCTTATTTAGTTTTTCTTCAATTTTTTTTATGTCAAGACCACTTTGCAATTGTATATAAGTATAAAGGTTGAGCCCTTCCCAATTGTCTTGTTCATCAGGAGAGCCTACGTAAGGATGATTTTTATATGTCGCAATTAGATCATAATTAAGGTGAGACTTGATGTTTTCATGGTTTTCAAATACCCCTGAGATATAGTAATCAAAAAACTCATTTCCTCCTTTGAATTTTAGACTTAGAATTTTTCCAATGGGATTAGATTCGCCAAAATATTTATTCGCTGTTTCCTCCGATATCACAATTGAAAAAGGATCACTCAAAGCTGCTTCAGGATCACCTTTGATAAATGGAATCGTAAAAATTTCGAATAAATTATTATCTGAAAAAATTAAATGGTTTTCATAAAAGCTTTTTTCTCCATTCTTTACAATCACATTCCCGGCACGTTCTTTACTAACGCGGGCTGCATTAATCACTTCAGGAAAATTACTCCTTAAATAATCGGCAAAAGGACGCTGCGTAGCTGCCGATTTTATTTCCTGGTTAGGATAGCTTCTTTTTACAGCAACACGATAAATATTTTCCGAGTTTATATGGTGCTTATCATAACTCAATTCGTTTACTATATAAATTGCAATCAGCGCACAGCTTGTAATTCCAATAATAAGCCCGAATAAATTTATAAATGAAAATCCTTTGTATCGATTAAAAATTCTCAAACCGGTCTTTAAGTAATTGAAAAACAAATCCGGCATCCAGAAAGGTGCTTCCCAGGATGGTTTCCCGCTAATTGACTTTGTATCACTTTTATAATATTCACTTGCAAGTTTTTCTGAACTGCCAATTGATGTTTTGGCTTTTATAAAGGCTTCTTCTTCATTTAATCCCAACGAAATTTCTTTTTCAATTTCATCTCTTAGATGAGATTCCAGCTCCGCGATATAACCGTCTTCCAAAGATTGATTTTTACGAAGAGATTTCTTCCAATCTTTTATTTCTTTTTCAAGATTGAACATCATTCAATTCCTTATTCATACTTTATTGATTTTATTGGGTTTGCTAATGAAGCTTTAACAGCCAGATAGCTAATTGTAAATAATGCAATTAATACTGCCGCAGTAATTGACAGAGCAAAAGCATTAATACTTATTTCAGTTTTGTAAGCAAAATTCTGAAGCCAATTATTCATTACATAAAAACCCAATGGCAATGCTATTAATGCAGCCGCAATAACCGTTTTAAGTAATTCGGTTGAGAGCAATTTTACAATTGAAATTGCAGATGCACCAAGTACTTTTCTAACGCCAATCTCTTTGGTTCTTTTTTCTACTGTGAAAGCAGTAAGTGCAAACAGCCCCAAACAACCGATAAAGATTGCAATCATCGTCATAATTGAAAACACATCTTTGAATTTTAAATCGGCTTTATGCAAACGGTCTAAGTTATTATCGAGGAAATAATATTCAAAAGGACGGTCAGGCAAAAATGCATTCCAAGTATTTCCAACATAACTTATTGCATTGTTATAATCTTTTGTATCAATTTTTACAAATAAGTTTGATAATTGATCATCATTCATCAAGAATGCGAATGGTTTATTTGCCAGTTTTAAAGAAGTAAAATGAAAATCTTTTGCTACACCGATTATTCTTCCGTAAATAGTTGTGTCCTGATTTTCAGACAAAATAAAATCTTTGCCCACCCAGGGTTTTGAAAGTCCTAATTCTTTAACCGCCAACTCAGAGAGAATCACACTATTCAAGGTATCGGAAGGAAATTCTCTTGAGAACGCTCTCCCTTCAATAATTTTGATTCCAAGAGTATTGAAAAAATCGTAATCGACATATTGGAAATTGATCTGTATTTCGTCTTCTCTTTCTCTGGCTCTTATAGTTGTTGTCCAATTTAATCCACCTAAAACACCCGAGGAAAAACCTGAGGACTTAACAAAGGGGCTTTTATTTAACTCATTTTTAAGTGCATCCAAATTGTTTAGATTATCAGCATTCGGAATAACAACAACTTGCTCTTTGTCAAAACCCCAATCAAAATTGCCGATGTAATTTAATTGGCTGGTTATAACTATCGTTCCGAAAATCAGAGTAACTGTTATTACAAACTGAAGAGTTACCAATCCCTTTCGCAACCAAACCAATTTATTTCCTGAAGTTTTTAATCCTTTTAAAATATGCACAGGGGAAAATGAAGAAAGGAATATTGCCGGGTAAATACCTGCCGCAAATCCAATCAAAACGGAGAGAGCTCCCATAGCTAAAAGTAAATCAACATTATCAGTAAATAAACTCAGTTTTTTTTCAATTAAGATGTTGAAATAAGGAAGCAGCAAAAAAACTATTGCCAACGAAAGAATTAATGACATCAACGAAATTGTAATCGACTCAGTTAAAAACTGTTTAATTAGTGAAAACCTAAATGCACCGCTTACTTTTCTGATTCCCACTTCTTTTGCACGGTTGGTAGATTTAGCTGTTGCCAGGTTTATATAGTTTATCGCAGCGATTATAATTACCAGCAACGCAATTGAAGCAAAAACATAAACATGATTTATATCTCCGTTATTTCCAAGTTCCCATTTCAAATGGGATTTTAAGTGAATATCTTCAAGGTTCTGCGTATAAACTATATTTCTGAAATCAGTAACGTTTGATTTAAAGAGATCAATAATTTTGTTCTCAATATTCTTTACAGAAATGTTTTCGTTCAATTTTATATAAGTGTAAAAATTGTACCATCCCCAGACTTCACCAATTCTACTAGGCATCGGTATTAAAAAGTCGTAATCGAAATGAGTATTCGAAGGAACATCTTTTACAACTGCAGTCACTACACGATCAATTTTGTTTCCGAAAAATTCGGTAGAAATTATTTTATTGAGAGGGTCTTCGTTACCAAAATATTTTTGTGCGGAAGATTTGGTCAAGATTATTGCATTTTGATTATTAAGTGCCGATTCAATGTTTCCTGAAATTGCTATCGAACTAAAAATTTCGAAAAAGTTTGTATCTACCCTTAAAACATTTTCTTCGTAAAACTTTTCATCTCCGTATTTAAATAGAAACTTACTGCCCCAAGTCGGAAATATTCTGACAGCATTTTCAACGCCCGGTATCTCTCTTAGTATTGCAGGGCCTAAAGCCGGAGGCGTTGTTGCGTCCGGAACTGTTCCGCTTTCAAAAACAAAATCTTTAACTACCCTATGAATTCTTTCCGAATCATCAAAGTGCTTGTCATAGCTAAGTTCAAATTTTATGTACATCATAATAAAAATGCATACCGCAAAGCCTATGGCCAACCCTCCAACGTTGATCATTGAATAGCCAAAGTGCCTTTTGAAATTTCTAATAGCAATCTTGAAATAATTATAAAATAAAGAAGGTACCCAAACAGGTTCATGCCAGGGTGGCCTGCCGCTGATTAATTTTGTATCACTTTTGTAATATTCTCCGGCTAGTTTTTCAGAGTTACCTAAAGATGTTTTTGCTTTTATAAACGCTTCCTCTGCACTTAACCCTAAAGCAATTTCTTTTTCTATTTCATCTCTTAAATGTGATTCCAACTCTTCGATATATCCATCTTCAAGTGCCTGGCTTTTCCGCAGAGACTTCTTCCATTTATTTATTTCTTTTTCAAGATTAAACATTTTCCCCCCGATGTTTAAGATTCAAATGCCGGATTGTTTCCCCAAAGTTTCAGCATTACCGAATGGACCGACATCCACTGTTTCATGTCTTTTTCTAATTCTTTTCTTCCGAGATCAGTTATTTGATAATATTTCCTTCTCCTGCCTTCGTCAGATAATTTCCAGCTTGTGCTAACAAAGCCGTCTTTTTCTAATTTATGAAGAACAGGGTACAGCATACCGTCCGCCCACTCCAACTGTCCGCCGGAAAGCTCTTTTACACGCTGAATTATCTGATATCCATAATTCTCACCACCCCTTAAAATTGTTAAAATAAGAGGTTTAGTTGATGCGGCAGCCAAATTTTTTGAAATCATGATACCTCGCTTTTCTATATACCTTGAATTTCTATGTATTATGACGTCGAAAATAGAAAAAGGTTGTAACAAATCAAATAAGAAACCTTAACCTATTTTGTTCGTCTCAATTAGATCGTTCGATTTTACTTGGAAGGGTAACTTTGCATTTCTTAATTTTGTTTCATCAAGATAAATTCTATTAAACACAACAAACAAAGGATAACTATGAAAAGATTATTCAGCTTATTAATGTGTGTGATAATTCTTAACACAATTATTGCAGATGATTCTCCATTTGTTAAACAACCTTCATTAAACAGTGATGGTTCTGTTTTAGCGTTTTCTTACCAGGGAGATATTTGGACTGTTCCTACTACTGGTGGTACAGCATCAAGATTAACAATTCATGAGGGTTACGATGGTTTTCCAAAATGGAGCCCTGACAATAAAAAAATAGCATTTAATAGTAACAGGTTCGGTACTGTTGGCAGGTTTTCACCCTACGGCGGGAATGATGTTTTCATAATTGATGCAAAAGGTGGTAACCTAAAACGATTAACCTACTATTCGACTGCAAACGATTTGGGCGATTGGACACCGGATGGAAATTTAACCTTTACCACCCGTAGGGAATATAGACAAATCGAATGGACAAACGAGATTTACGAAGTTTCATCAAAAGGCGGAACACCTTACAGAATTATGGATGGCTTCGGAAATATGCCAGTAACATCTCCGGATAATAAATTTGTCGCTTACGTAAGAGGTTCTTGCAGACTTACAAGAGAAGCTTACAAAGGTCCGGCAAACAGAGAGATTTGGTTATTCAATAAAGATGATAAATCATACAAGCAGTTAACTAAATTTGACGGAATGGATATTTACCCGGTTTGGGGCGATTCAAAAACAATTTATTATTTGAGCGCAAAATCCGGCAGATACAATGTTTACAAAATGCAAATAGATGATAGTGGAAATGTTGTTGGAAACGATGAGCAGTTGACAAAATATTCTGATGAAGGAATTACATATTTATCAATCAGTGCTGATGGTTCAACTTTAGCATTTGAATACGAAACAGATATTTATGTTATGAAAACAAATGGCGGCGAAGCTAAAAAAGTAAATATAACTGTTGCTAAAGATGATAGATTTGATCCTGTTGAATACAGAACTTTCTCCGGCAGCGCTTCAGAATATGATGTTTCACCAAATGGAAAATATACAGCGTTTGTAACTCGTGGCGAAATTTTTATTAAAGAAAACGATAAAGAAAAATCACGCTCAATTAACTTAAGCAATCACTCTTTTAGAGATCATCAAATTTCATGGTTGTCGGATACATCCCTAGTTTTTGTTTCTGACAGAGATGGGCAATTTGATTTATATTTATTGAAGTCAGCTGACAAAGACCAGTCTAACCTTTTCAAATCAATGAAACATGAAGTTAAAAGAATTACTTCAACACAAGAAGATGAATCATATCCAGTTGTTTCGCCTGACAGCAAAAAAATTAACTATCAAATTGAAAGGGGAAAACTGATTGTTGCTGAAATTTCAGCTGATGGTGATTTATCAAATAGTGTAACGTTACTTGACGGATGGGACACTCCGGCTAATGTAAACTGGAGCCCTGATAGCAAATGGCTTGCTTATTCACTCGAAAATTTAGAGCACAACACAGAAATATTTATACATTCTGCAGACGGCAAAAAAGATCCTGTAAATGTTAGTATGCACCCAAGAATTGATTATAATCCTGTTTGGAGCCCTGACGGTTCAAAGCTTGGTTTTTATTCAGATAGAAATAATAGAACAAATGACATTTGGTTTGCGTGGCTGAATAAAAAAGATTGGGAAAAAACTCAACGTGATTGGGACGAAGGCGACGATGAAGAAAAACCAAAGAAAGACAAGAAAAAAGATGATGACAAAGATGAAGTAGAACCGATAAAAATTGATTTAGATGGTATCCACGAAAGATTAGTACAAGTAACAAATCTTGGCGGAAGTGAGACAAATCTTGCTTTCTCAAAAGATGGCGAAACAGTTTATTACACCGCATTGAATCCGACAAAAAGCGGTACCGATTTGTATAAATCAAAATGGAACGGTGAAGATAAAAAGCAAATTACAAAAAGTGCTCAAAGCCCGGGTGGATTATTATTAAGCAAAGACGGTAAATACCTTTACTTCATAAAAAGAGGCGGCAAGCTTTCAAGAATTGCAACTTCCAGCGATAAAGAAGAAGGCATGTCATTCTCAGCAAAAATGACTGTAGATTATTATAAAGAAAAAGAACAAATGTTTGAAGAAGGCTGGAGATTGTTGCGTGATGGTTTCTACGATCCGAATTACCACGGTCAAGATTGGAATGCATTAAAAGCTAAGTATAAGCCAAGAGCATTAAAAACAACAACCGGCGAAGATTTCAGAAATGTTTTCCGTACTATGATCGGTCAGATGAATGCAAGTCACATGAATATTTACGCAACGGCTGATACAAGAGAAGACCTAAATAACCACAGAACAGGCAGACTCGGAATTGAAGTTGCTCCTGAAGGCGATGCCGTAGTTGTTAAACATGTTACTTTAGATTCACCTGCCGACAAAAAGAGAAGCAAATTAAATGTTGGCGATAAAATTGTATCTGTAAATGGTACCAAATTAAACTCGTCGATTAACTTTAACAGCCTTTTAGTTAACACAACAAATGAAAAAGTCTTGCTTGAAGTTGAAGATAAAAACGGCAATAAAAGAGAAGTTGTAATTAGGCCTGTATCAAGTTTAACAAGTAACTTGAACGAAGAATGGGCAAAAGAAAAAAGAGCATTAGTTGAAAAATATTCAAACGGTCGTTTGGGTTATTTACACGTTAGAACAATGGGTTGGACTAATTACGAAAAATTCGAGAGAGAGTTAACAGCTGCCGGTTACGGTAAAGAAGGTTTGGTAATCGATGTAAGAAATAACAACGGCGGATGGATTACAGATTTTTTGATGACTTCATTAAATGTTGATCAGCATGCTTTTACAATTCCAAGAGGTGCAGCAAAGAATCTTGAAAAAGAACACAAAAACTTTGTAAACTATTACCCATACGGCGAAAGGCTACCCTACGGCGTTTGGACAAAACCATCAATCGCTTTATGTAACGAAAACAGTTATTCTAATGCTGAGATTTTCTCACATGCATATAAAAACTTAGGAATTGGTAAACTTGTTGGTAATCCAACATTTGGTGCGGTTATTTCAACTGGCGGAAGATCAATGATCGACGGTACTTGGGTGCGATTGCCTTACCGTGGCTGGTTTGTTAAAAAAGATCTGAAAAATATGGATTTCTATCCAGCAGTTCCTGACATAATTGTTGACAATGCTCCGGATTACAGACGCAACGGTGAAGATACACAATTAAAAACAGCAGTTGAAGAATTATTGAAAGAATTAGATTAAAATTAATCTTTTATCTTTTTAATAAACCCTCTTAATTTTATTGAGAGGGTTTTTTATTTTAAAACATGCTTTCATCATATTTAGAAAAACATAATCCGAATTCTCTAAAAGAAAGATTGGATAAATTAAAAGAGCTGCAAAGTGAATGCAGGCTTTGCCCGAATGAGTGTTTATCAAAAAGAAGTGAAGGCGAAACAGGGCTTTGCAATTCAACAGATGATTTAATTATTTCCAGCTTTGGCCCCCATTTTGGTGAAGAGTCTCCTTTAGTGGGATTATACGGTTCCGGAACAATCTTTTTAACTCACTGCAATTTGAATTGTGTCTATTGCCAAAATTACGATATAAGTCATTTAGGTTACGGTGATAAAATTACAATCGATGAACTTGCCCAAACTATGTTGTCACTTCAAAACAGAGGTTGTCACAATATAAATTTTGTTACACCGACGCATTTCACTCCACAGATTATTGAAGCACTTATCGAAGCAATCGAGAAAGGATTGGAAGTACCTCTTGTTTACAACTGCGGTGGTTATGAATCAATTGAAACATTAAAACTACTCGATGGAATAATTGACATCTACATGCCTGATATAAAATACTCGGAAAATGAAATTGCAGAAAAATATTCTGGCGTTAAAAATTATTGGGGCGTAATAAAAAAAGCCATCAAAGAAATGTACAGACAAGTTGGAGATTTTAAAACCAATCGAAAAGGAATTGCTCAGAAAGGATTATTAATCAGACACCTAGTTTTACCAAATAATCTCGCCGGATCACAAGAAGTTATTGATTTTTTAGCAGAAGAAATATCAACAAATATTTATTTGAATATTATGGATCAATTTCATCCGGCTCATAATTCAAGCTCTTATAGAAATCTAAATAGACGAATAAATAGTGATGAGTATTTGGAAGTTGTTAATTATGCTAAGTTAAAAGGATTTAAAATTTTTTAATGGGACAACATTAATTGTTGCCCTCATTAAATATCATTTTTCCGATACAAATCTATAAGAAGCTTCCAAATTATGAGCTAAAGCACCTTCCCATAATTCAGCTCTACCTGTAACACCAGGAACAGACTTACTCTTAGCAAATTCTTCTTTTGATTTTCCTGCTTTATATTCTTTACTCGCAAAATCATGAAGTTTAATAATATAGTCACTCATCTTTTTTAAAGCTTCTTTGTTTCCAAAAGTTTTCTCAGGTGTAGGTGCGTGACCATAGATAAATATAGTGTCATCATCAAATTTATTTATTACTTGATCAATGTATTTTGGCCAGCCTAATAAAGTACAATCAGCATCAACATCAACGTATGGGTAAACTTCATTAAAAATTATGTCTCCCATGTGAACAACATTTTCATTTTCAAAGTGGTAAACAGCATCTCCGCCAGTGTGTGCAGCACCAAAATGGTAAGCATTAATTTTTTGTTTACCAATTGTTTCCGACCAAGTTTCTTTAAAAGTTTCATTTGCGTAAACCTGCATGTGTTCTTCGCCTGGTTTTTCATTTCTTTTCTTTTGCAGCTTTGGACAATTTTCCTGAGCAACAATTCTTTTTACGTGATCTTTAAAATAATAATTACCCGCTGTATGATCACCGTGATGATGTGTATTAAAAAGGATATCAATATTTCTGCTATTTTTCTTCAACAAACCTTGGTGAAGTTGCTTCGCATAATCCGGAAATTGTGTATCAATAACCACTACACCATCATCGTTGCTGTACCAACCAATTGTTCCGCCTCTGCCGTTAAATATGCCAATGTTACCACGTATTATTTTTAGATTTTCATCTTCTTCAATGAATTTTGTAAATGAACTTATCTTATTTGTCGGTAAAAATAGTGCTCCGGAAAAAAGAAGAGAGGAACGAATAAAATCCTTTCTGCTTATTTTCATTTTATCTCCTTTGTGATGATTTCTTGATTTGATAAATTTTTAACACTAGGAATAGTAGAATAATTTCATAAAAAATGTTTGTAAACAGAAAGTCAAAAACTAAAGATTCAATTTAATCTTCGCAGTTTCATAATCTTTCCAGAGCAGGGGAACAATTAAAGCAATTACAAATACAACAACTCCTAAACCAAAAAAGAAATACCCAACTCCTTTTGCGTTTTGCAGTAATCCTATTTCATGCAACATGTATGTCCAGTCGTGGTAAACTTTATTACCGCCAAGAAGAGGGATTTTACGTTCCAAAGCATCCCCGGCATAAACACTAATATTTAGAAAATTTTGCCCAAGCCAAATCAAAGAAACTTGAGCGCCTATTTTTTTTTGATTTGAGAAAAAATAATAAAGAAAAATTAGCGGAAGAATAATTTGCATTAATGTGCCGCCAAGAGTGTATAAAAATTTCGGAAATATGCCGAATATTCCGTGCCCGCCTTCGTGAATTAACAAATTAAAATGGTCTAATAGTGGGATGAAATCGCCTTGGTTTACTACCAGCCAAATTACAATTGGCAATAATATTAAAGACGGAATCCATTGCTTCATTTATTCATCTTCAAACATGTCTGTGAGTTCTTCTTCATCAGTTGTGATACCTAAACAAATCATTAATTTAATTCGCGCTTTCTGCCCGTTAAGAAATTCTGCAAAAATAACTCCTTCTTTTTTTAGCCATTTACCGGCACCCGGGTAGCTGTAAGTATCAATTGTTTCACCGGATGGACACCTCGAAACTAATACTACAGGAATCCCTTTTTCTCTTACGTATTTTATTCCTTCAAAAGCAGCAGGGGGAACATTGCCGACACCCATTGCTTCTACTACTAATCCATCGATGTTAGATTCAGCAGAAAATTTAAAAAACTTCTCGTCCATTCCAGCATATACTTTTATCATATCAACTTTTGGATTTATTTTCCCTGTTGTAAATGTTTCCAACTTTATTGGGGCACGATTAAAAAACACATATTCTCTATCAACAAAGCCAATTGCTCCAAAATCAAGACTATGAAATGTTTCAATATCTTCAGTGTGTGTTTTTGTTACTTCGCTTGCAGCATTTATTTCTCCATTTAAACAAACAAGCACACCAAGATTTTTACTATAAGGGCTGTCAACAACTCTAATTGCATCTATTAAATTTGTCGGGCCATCCCAATCAGGTTCTGAGCTGGTTTTCATGGCACCAATCATTACTATAGGTTTTTCTGTTTTTACAGTTAAGTCAAGAAAGTATGCGGTTTCTTCCAATGAATCTGTTCCATGGGTAACTATAATTGCATCAACATCATCTTTCACAATATATTCATTCACTTTGTTTGATAACTCGAGCATTATTTCGGGAGTAATATGCGGACCAGGATAATTCCCAAATTGATAGCAGCTAAGTTTTGCTAAATCTTTTGCTTCCGGGATCATTTCTAAAAGTTGATCTCCCTGATAAAACGGTACAGCTCCTCCTGTTTCTTCATCTATTTTCATCGAAAATGTACCACCGGTAAAAACTATCAATATGTTTTTCATAAAAAATATCTCATATTTTTTTGTTTACAAAAGTTATCAATAAAATTTTTCTGCGCACAATTATTTTTTTATATAATTATAAACTGTTTTCATAGAGTAATTAAAAGTGAATTTTAAGTAAAAATTTTATCTCATTATTTT
>JANQIV010000183.1 GCA_028282005.1 Melioribacteraceae bacterium
ATATTGACCACCCTGACATCGAAGAATATATTAATTGGAAAGTTCGCGAAGAGCAAAAAGTAGCTTCAATCGTTACCGGTTCAAAAATTTGTGAGCAAAATTTAAATAGAATAATGAAAGCTTGTTACGACGAGCATCCTGAAAATGACCGCTTCAATAAAAAAGCAAATAAAAGATTAAAAGTAGCAGTAATTGAAGCAAGAAAAGTCGGCGTTCCTGAAAACTACATTGAAAGAGTAATTCATTTAGCAAAGCTTGGATTCAAAACAATTGAATTTCCAACTTACGATACTGACTGGAACTCCGATGCTTACGCAACAGTTTCAGGACAAAACTCAAATAACTCAGTTCGTGTAACAAATGAGTATATGAACGCTGTTGTAAATGACGGCAAATGGAATTTATATCACAGAACCGAATTAGATAATGCGCAAGAAAACAACAGACCTCCGAAAGCCAGTACAACTTTAGACGCAAAAGATTTGTGGAATGACATTGGCTTTGCCGCTTGGTCGTGTGCTGATCCCGGATTACAATATCACTCAACAATTAATGAGTGGCATACTTGTCCGGAAGGTGGAGAAATTAGAGCTTCAAACCCATGTAGTGAATACATGTTCTTGGATGACACAGCTTGTAATTTGGCGTCATTAAATGTTGTGAAATATTATGATAAAGAAACAAAGAAATTCAACATTCAAGCTTTCAGACACGCCACAAGAATTTGGACAATGGTTTTAGAAACCAGTGTTTTAATGGCACAATACCCAAGTGCTGAAATTGCACAGTTAAGTTACGAATACAGAACACTCGGTTTGGGCTATGCAAATCTTGGTTCATTTTTGATGCACCTTGGCATTCCTTATGATAGCAAAGAAGCTTCAACAATCTGCGGTGCTTTAACTGCAATTATGCACATGAGAGCTTACGCTACTTCTGCTGAATTAGCTAAAGAGCACGAGCCCTTCCCGCGTTACGAAGAAAACAAAGAAAACATGTTGCGAGTAATCAGAAACCACAGAAGAGCAGCATACAATGTTCCGAAAGAAGAATATGAAGGCTTATCAATTTTACCGTTGGGCATCAATCCGAAATATTGCCCATCTGATTTACTTGAAGCTGCAAGAGAAGACGCAGACAACGCATTAAAACTTGGCGAAAAGTACGGTTTCAAAAACGCACAAGTTACGGTAATTGCTCCAACCGGAACAATTGGTTTAGTGATGGACTGTGACACTACCGGTATTGAGCCTGACTTTGCTTTGGTTAAATTCAAAAAATTAGCAGGCGGTGGATACTTCAAAATTATCAATCAATCAATCCCGCCGGCACTTGAAAATCTTGACTACAATAAAGAACAAATAGCTGAAATAGTAAAATACGCAAAAGGTGCAGGCAGTTTGGATGGTTGTCCTTATATCAATCCTGAGTCATTAAGAGCAAAAGGATTTACAGAAGATATCATTACAAAAATAAACGCAATGCTTCCTTCTGTTTTTGAGTTGGGATTTGCATTTAACAGGTTTTCAGTAGGTGATGATTTTATAATCAACAAATTAGGAATTTCAAAAGAGCAACTTGATTCACCGTCATTCAATTTGTTAAAACAATTGGGTTATTCTGCTGAAGAAATTGCAACAGCAAATGATTACGTCTGCGGTACAATGACAATTGAAGGCGCACCATTCCTGAAGCACGAACACTACCCGGTTTTTGATTGTGCAAACAAATGCGGTAAAAAAGGTACACGTTATATTAAATCGGATGCACATATTTATATGATGGCGGCAGCCCAGCCATTTATTTCAGGTGCTATTTCAAAAACTATAAATCTGCCGAACAATGCTTCAATTGATGATATACAGGATGCGTACTTAAAATCATGGAAGTTGGGATTAAAAGCAAATGCATTGTATCGCGACGGATCAAAATTATCTCAGCCGCTTAACTCTGTTAGCGATGATGATTTTGAAGAAATTATTGAAAAACAAGAAGAAAACGATATCGTAAAAATTGCTGAAAGAATCATCCATAGATACATTGCGAAAAGAAGAAGATTGCCGGATAGAAGAGGCGGTTACACTCAAAAAGCAAAAATCAACGGGCAGACAGTTTACATCCGTACCGGCGAATACGAAAACGGCCAACTCGGTGAAATATTTATAGATATGCACAGAGAAGGTGCTGCGTTTAGAAGTTTATTAAACTGTTTCGCTATCTCTATTTCACTTGGTTTACAGCACGGTGTTCCGCTTGAAGAATTTGTTGAAGCGTTTATCTTCACTAAATTTGAGCCGAGTGGTGTTGTCCTTGGCAACAAACGAATCAAAATGTCAAACTCGGTAATTGACTACATCTTCCGTGAATTGGCTGTTACTTATTTAGGCAGAAACGACCTTGCTCATGTTGATGAAGAAAATGAAGAAGCTCCGCCTAAAAAGATTGTTGTAGAGCCTGACTTTGAAAGCGAAGAAATTGTTAGTGAAAGAATGATTGAATTGGATATTGACACCGACGACAGCCCACAAAACGGAGACGCTGTCCAGGTTGAAGTTCCTTCAAACGGCGGCGGAACAAACGGAAGCACAAACTCTGAGTACAGAAGCAAAGTACTTTCAATGCACCAAAAAGTGCTTAAAGCAAGACAACAAGGCTACACCGGTGATATTTGTCCGGAATGCCATAGCATGACAATGGTAAGAAACGGTACTTGCTTAAAATGTACAACTTGCGGTTCAACAACCGGCTGCAGCTAATAAATCTATGTTAGTATAATTTAAAGGGGCTATTATGCCCCTTTTTTTATTATTGAGTATACATAAATAATTGTATATCTTAAATTCTATCATTTAGGGTTATTTAAATAAAAAACTTAATGTATTCATAAAAAGAATTTCTCTTAAAATGGATAAGAACGAGAAACATCTAGCAAGAGTACTTTTTCAGAATAAAATTTATAAATCTGATAACCAAGCATTCGAGGATTTAGTTGTCCTAGTTTTACAACATAATAGTAAATCTTTTATTACTGTTAAACCACAAGGTAGATATGGTGATAGGAAAAATGATGGTTTTGATTCAATAACAAATAAATATTACCAAATTTACGGTCCTGAAGACTTACCTAAAAAAGAGAATAATGCTGTTAATAAACTAAATGAAGATTTTGAAGGTTTAAAAAATTATTGGGAGAAAAATGGTTTTACAATTAGAGAATTTAATTATGTGGTAAATGATAAATACAAGGGATTATATCCAGAAATTATTAATGCAATTCAGGCTCTTAAAAACTCGAATCCAAACATTGAAATTTGTCTGAAAAGAGCATTTGATATAGAAGATATTTTTTTGAATCTAGATGAACAGAAAATTATTGATATAGTTGGAATCATTCCAAGTGCTTTCAGTATTACGGATGTTGATTATACAATTTTAACTCAAGTAGTTGATCATATTCTTGCCTTTAATATGCCTGATAATCCAGAAGAAATTCCAATTGATCCAGATTTTGAAGAAAAATTAATTTTTAATGGTATTTCATCAAACATTGCAGATATTCTTAGATTTGCTTATCAACAAACATATGTAGTTAACGATTTCTTTAATACCAATAGTAATTTTGCTAAAGAGGAATTAAGAAAGAAATTTGAAGGTTTATATAATAAAGGAAAAAAATATTTTCACAATCTAAGTGTAGGACCGATAATATTTTTTTCTATATAAGAAATGAATCTTCCCCTAATACTAATTTTGCTTACTATAATGCAGTTTATGTGTTAATGGCTCATTATTTCGAATATTGTGATATTTATGAAAAAGTAAGATGATTTTGCCTTCAAAACATATAAAATTTAGTCAATCGATATTAGGATTGGCTGGTTTCCTCTTAAGTCAGTTGAAACAGCCAAAAACAATTGATGAACTTTGGATCAAGTATTCCAAAACTTCTGCAAAGAAGTTCCCTTCTTATCATGATTTTGATAACATAGTGTTAGCTGTAAATTTATTGTATACATTAGAAGCTATTGAATTAAATGAGTGGGGAGAAATTGTTAAAATATGAGATTAGTAAAATTATCTGCGAATAAAGATTCATTTCGTACTATTGATTTTAATGCAAATGGTATTTCGATAATTGCTGCCATTCGAGAATCTCCTGATCGACGTAAAACTTATAATAGCGTGGGTAAATCTCTAGCTTTATATCTAATACATTATTGTTTTGGGGCAAGTTCAACAGAAGATTTTGATTTAAAATTAACTGATTGGGAATTTTCTTTGGAGTTCATAATTGATGAACAAAAACACATTATAACAAGAAAGGTTAATCAACCCAATGAAGTTATTTTTGACGAAAAAGAAATTTCACTAAAAAAATTAAAAGAAAAACTTTCAGATTTAATCTTTGATATTCCAAAAAATAGTAAGTTTATATCATTCCGTTCACTTATTTCAAGATTCATTAGAGGTAGCAAAGGCAGTTATATAGAATATGATAGGTTTATTGACGAAGAACAAAAGAATCCCTTATCTCAGCTAATAAATAATTCACTATTATTAGGCCTTGATACTCAGAAAGTATTAAATAAAGGCAAATTAAAAGAAGAACTAGATACTACAAAAGATTTGCAAAGGAATATAGAGAATGATAATGTTTTGAAATCTTTTTTTGAATCAGAGGATGCAGACGACTTTGATCTTAAGGTAGCAGATTTAGAAATAAAAATTAATTCATTAAAAGAAAGTTTGGATTCTTTCGAAATAGCAGAGGATTATAATGAAATAAAAATTGAAGCTGATCAAATTGCCCAAGAGTTAAAGGTACTCAGAAATCAGAAAACAAAGATTCAAAATGCAATTAATAATATTTCAAAAAGTCTTGAAATAGAACCAGATATTTCTAGAAAAAAACTTTTAAACTTTTATAAGAAAGCAGAAATTGAATTGGGGGAATTAGTTAAAAAGAAACTTCATGAGGTAGAAAAATTCAATTCTAGCTTATTATCAAATAGACAAAAAAGACTTTTACAAGACAAAGAAAACTTTGAAGAAAAACTTGCAAATATTTCTAACGAAATATTAAGGCTTGGCAAAATAGAAAATCAAAAACTTCAATATTTGGATACGCACGGGGCTTTAGATGAATTTAGCCAACTCAATAAACAATTAGGAGAGTATACAAAACAACTTGAA
Organism: Melioribacteraceae bacterium; assembly: GCA_028282005.1. Classification (GTDB taxonomy): domain Bacteria; phylum Bacteroidota; class Ignavibacteria; order Ignavibacteriales; family Melioribacteraceae; genus JANQIV01. The sequence continues at coordinate 5,194 of JANQIV010000183.1, forward strand.
AAAATACGAAACTATCAAAATCTTATTGAGAAATACAAAAATCAAATAGAGCAAAAAAGACATGAATTGGGTTTAGAAAATATAGATACTAGGAATTACTTGAGTGAGACCAGAGACGAAAGAGTCGGTCAATTATCTATTTTTAGTGAATTGACAAATGAGTTTTATGCTGATAAGCCTTCTGCTATTTATGTAAAAAATAATGATGGTGAAAACAAAATCAGATATGATATTAAAGCTAAATTACAGGATGACGCTGGCGACGCAGTGAATGAGGTGAAAATTTTTTGTTTTGATTGGACAATTCTTAAAAATCAATTGAATCATAAAGTAAAATTCTTATTTCATGATAGTAGAATAACTGATGGAATGGATACACGGCAGTTAGCAACCTTAATTAGAATTGCAAATAGGGAAAAAGATTTTCAATACATAATCTCTTTAAATCAAGATAGAATAGATAATCTTAAAGATGAAATGAATGAAGAAGAATTCGAAAAAGTGATTAATGAGAAGATAGTCCTAAGACTATCAGATAAATCTGACCAAGATAAATTACTTGGAATTCAGATTGACCTAAAATATGAAAAAGAATAAAATCAAACAAAATCTCTTTAGTAAATACAGCATTTAAGAATATGTTAAAGTGTTGTCTAGAACCCTCGACAAAAAGGGATTTTATTATGTCGTAATATTAAGCCTATATTTTTTCCAAATTGAAGACTTGAAAGGACTCTAAAATGCAAGATATAATGGTTGCAAGCGACATAATTCCGGTAGGGCAATTCAAGTCAGTTTAGCAAAATACTTGAAAGAAATCCAAGATAAATGTAAAAAGTTAATAATAACCCAAAACGGCAAACCTGCCGGTGTGCTAATTTCCCCACAAGAATTTGACAAATTGAGGTAGACTAAACAATTCATAGATTCAATTTCACGTGGATTATACGATTCAAAAAAAGGAGAAGTTTTATTAACTTTCGAGCCCAAAAATGAATTTTTCGAACCTGAAAATAATTAGATGCAGTCAAGGAATTGTTTTTCAAGCGGGTCTAATTAAGTTTTAGTAGATATCAAGGATAATAAAAAGAAGGTACTTTATGACTGAATATAGTTCATTTGACAGGTATTTTATTGAAAAACTTATAAGTCTGGAAAATCAAAAAATTCAATACTTTGGATTCGCACTTGACGATATTCTAAATGGTTATGGGACAAGTTATGTTGAAATAACTGATAAGGATATAATAACTGTTTTTTTAGATAAACACTTATTTGAATTTAAGCAAAAATATGGCCCCAGAATAACAACAATAGAATTTTTTGATGAATTAACTGAAAGAATGGCTAAAGTGCTAGATTTAACAGATAAACTGATTGATAAAAAGCACATATCTTTATTTGGATATGAAAGCGTGATAGAGTTAGGACATAAAAATGATAATTTGGAATATTATTCTCATGTAATAGATGACATTGATTTAGTCGAAAGAATAAAAAAAGTATATCAAAAGAAATTCATAATTCAAAATTCATTGCATATTTTAGTGGAAAATGATTACAAATATTTTGATCAAATAAAGTTTGAAAAAGAAATAAATCAACATTTGATTTCTCGACGTATCTCTTGGATTGCTTTACTAATAAGCTGTTTTAGCCTTTTATCTCCATTAGTACAAGGTTTGTTATTAGAAAAAAAAGAAAAAACAATAATTAGTATTGACAAAAATCAATATGAAGCAATTATAGAAGAAGTAAAAAAATATAATAATCTTTCTATTAAACAGGACACAACTAATCTGAATCAAATTCAAAAAAAAGATAAGGTTAAGCAAAAGCAGTTTGAATGATGCTACATAGAACCCTACAGATCTTCATAGATTATTAGGACATCTAAGATATTCAATTTTCTCTCATAACACGTTTATTTACCCACCTATTTTTATTGACTTTGGAAGCCAAAAACTATACATTCTTGATCTTATTTTTTAAAAAATGATTGCTGAAAAGTACAAATTACTACAAAATAAAATTAAAGCTTGTTGCGAAAATTGCGGCAGAAATGTTGAAGAAATCAACATAATCGCAGTTTCCAAGACACAGCCGGTAGAAATTATAAAAGAGGCTATCAGCTCCGGTATTGAAATTTTCGGAGAAAACAAAGCCCAGGAACTGAAAGAAAAAGTTCTTTTAATTGATGATGATGTAAAGTGGCACTTCATCGGCCATTTACAGAAAAACAAAGTAAAGTTTGTCGTTGGCAATGCGGATTTAATTCATTCGGTGGACACATTAAAGCTTGCACAAGTTATTGAGAGAAAAGCTGAGGAATTAAACATCATGCAGAAAATTCTTCTCGAGATCAAAACTTCGGACGAAGAATCAAAGCATGGTTTGGAAGATTTTGATGAAATAATTGAAATTGCAGAGTATTGCCGGAATTCCGAAAATCTTGATCTGCAAGGTTTAATGACAATGGCGCCTTTTGTTGAAGATGAACAGGTTATCAGGCAATGTTTCAAAAACTTGAAAGAGATGCAGACAAAAATAAACTCGCGCGGATTTGAGTTGAAAGAATTATCCATGGGGATGACAAACGATTACGAAATTGCGATTGAAGAAGGTGCAACGATGATACGCATCGGCACTGCCGTTTTCGGCGAAAGAGATTACTCAAGCAGTTGGAATGATAAATGAAATTTACTCCTTACAACATAAAAACACAGGAGTTCAGTAAATCCGTAAGGGGTTACGACAAAGAAGAAGTGCAGGCATTTCTAGAAAGTTTGTCCAACGAGTTTGAAGAATTGCAGTCTGAAAACGCCAAGCTGAAGCTGGAAGTTGAGAATTATAAAAAACAGATTGAAGAATTCAGAAAGATTGAAAAGAATCTGCAGAACACTTTGCTGAATGCTCAGGAGTCAACTTCAAAAACTGTTGAATCTGCAAAGAAGCAGACATCGCTGATGCTGAAAGAAGCAGAATTAAAAGCTGTACAGATTGTTGAAAAAGCAAAAAAACAAGCCGATAGCATCAAAAATGCAGTTACCCATTTAAAGGAAGAAAAGAAGTTAGTTATTTCGAGATTGAAAGCAATAATCAATACACAATCGAGCATTTTACAAATGACCACAGAATCATTTGAAAATAACGAAAGCCCGAAAGTGATTGATTCTAAAATACACAAGAAGGAAAAAACGGACATCAACGTTGATGAATTCCTGGAGAAATTATTATGAGTGAATTGATTAAAATGATCAATGAAACTGTTGAAGTAATTAAAAAGAAAACCGACAAAACTTACCCGGTCGGAATTATTTTAGGTACAGGCCTTGGCGGATTAGTTAAAGAAATTGAAATTGAACACGAGATCGATTATAGCGAATTGCCACATTTCCCTTTGTCCACTGTTGAATCACACAGCGGCAAATTGATCTTCGGAAAGATCGGCGGAAAAGATGTAGTTGCAATGCAAGGTAGATTCCATTACTACGAAGGCTACACGATGAAGCAGATCGTTTATCCGGTTCGTGTAATGAAATATTTGGGAGTTGAAAAGCTGATAGTTTCAAACGCTTGCGGCGGAATGAACCCGATGTACCGCAAAGGCGATATTATGTTGATTGCAGATCATATCAGCTTACTTGGCGACAATCCGTTGATCGGCAAAAATGACGACGAGCTTGGGCCGAGATTCCCGGATATGAGTGAGCCTTACAGCAATGAGTTGTTAGACCTAGCTGAGCAAGTAGCTCTTGAAAATAATGTGAAACTTCACAAAGGTGTTTATGTTGCTGTTCCGGGTCCAAACCTTGAGACAAAAGCAGAATACAGATTTTTAAGAAACATCGGTGCGGACGTTGTGGGTATGTCAACTGTGCCGGAAAATATTGCTGCTGTTCACATGGGAATGAAAGTTTTGGGAATTAGCATCATCACAGATGAATGTTTTCCTGAAGCATTAAAACCTGTTGATGTAAAAGAGATAATTGAAACAGCGATGACGGCTGAACCAAAAATGACTTTGGTAATGAAAGAAGTTATAAATAAGCTTTGAGTGAAAAAAAAATATATTACTATGCAACACCGGCATTATTAGCGGTGTTTATGTTCGGATCGAATTTTTTAAGTACCGATTTATTTAGCTCAAATGTGCACGATTTTACAGTTTGGTTTGTTCTTTCAATTTTTTGTTTTGCATGCGGATGGATAATCAACAAAACGCTTGGCTGGATTCACGGCGGAAAAGTTGTTTTCTCAGTTGTTGTTGCCGTTGGTGTTATTAGTGTTTTAATGGTTTCAATTTTCCGTGACTACTTTGGCGTAAATGATTTGCTTACGGAGAATTTAATTTTATATTCTCTGCGTAACATTACCCTTGGTGCGATGGGTATATTTGGAATGGCAGTTGCTGAGATGCTTATCTTGCAAAGGGAAAATGAAGCACTAAGTGTGAAGCAAAAAAATTATAAAGATTTATACGCCGAAGCAGAAAGAAAAGTAAAGCTTATACTTGACGAAGCAAAATTGAAAGCTGATAAAATAGTTTTTGACGCAGATAAAAAAGCTGCGGAAATTATATCGAAAAAACACAGTATCGAAACTCAATTAAGGGAATTGATCAGAACCGAAAGAGAGTTGCTCGATAAATATGATAAAGAAGAAGAATAGAAGGAATTTGCAGTACAATGTTCAAACAATACACCGGAAAAATTAATTACTCTGAAATTGAAAAAGACATTTTGAAGTTTTGGCAGGATAACGAGATTTTTGAGAAAAGCATTTCGACACGTGATGAATCAAAACCTTTCACATTTTATGAAGGTCCGCCAACAGCAAATGGTAAACCGGGCTTGCACCACGTTATCGCAAGAACATTAAAAGATTTAGTTTGCCGATACAAAACAATGCAAGGCTACCGTGTTCACCGTAAAGCCGGATGGGACACACACGGTTTGCCGGTTGAAATTGAAGTTGAAAAACAGCTCGGAATAAAAAACAAAAGTGAAATTCCGGAATTCGGTGTAGCAAAATATAATGCCGCTTGCCGCGAGTCGGTTTTCAAATATAAAGAGCTTTGGGACTTAATGACCGAGCGCATGGGCTACTGGATTAACCTTGACGACGCTTACATCACTTGCACAAACGAATACATCGAATCAGTTTGGTGGGCATTAAAAACTCTTTATGACAAAGGATTGATTTACAAAGATTATAAAATCGTTCCGCAGTGTCCGAGATCGGAAACTGTATTATCATCGCATGAACTTGCGCTTGGTTATAAAGAAACAAAAGACCCATCCGCTTATGTGATGATGAAATTGAAAGATTCCGATTTCACTAAAGATGGTGATACTTATTTCTTAGTTTGGACGACCACCCCATGGACGTTGATTTCAAATGTTGGCTTGGCTGTCGGTACTGACATTGATTATGTAAAAATAAAAACTGACGATAAATATTTAATTCTTGCCAAAGCCAGATTGGAAGTAATCAAAAATGAATACACAGTTGTTTCAGAATTCAAAGGCAAAGATTTAGAGTATCATGAGTACCATCAATTGTTCGATTATCTTTCAGTTGATAAAAAAGGTTTCTATGTTATTTGCGGAAACTTTGTGAGCACTGAAGATGGTTCGGGTATCGTACACATTGCTCCTGCATTTGGTGCGGATGACTACGAAATTTCAAAAGAATATAATTTGCCATTCTTACAGCCTGTAACACGCGGCGGACTTTTCACAGAAGAGATTACTGATTTTGCCGGCCAGTTTGTAAAAGATGCAGATACCGGAATCATCATAAAATTAAAAGAGATGGGGCAGCTTTACAAAAAGGAAACCATCACTCACTCGTACCCATTCAGCTGGCGCTTTGATAACGTGCCCGTAATTTATTATGCACGTGAATCTTGGTTTATTAAAACTACTGCAATCTCAGATAAAATGGTTGAGTTGAATAAAACCATTAACTGGTTCCCTCCGGAAATGGGAACCGGAAGATTCGGAAACTGGCTTGAAGAAAATAAAGACTGGGCATTGTCGAGAGACCGTTTCTGGGCAACTCCTTTACCAATATGGCTTAACAGCGACGGTGACATGATTGCTGTCGGCAGCATCGAAGAATTGAAAGAAGGTTTTATCGAAAAAGACGGTGAAAGAATATCTGTTAGAGATATTGAAGATATCGATTTGCACAAGCCGTTTGTTGACGATGTTAAATTTGAAAAAGACGGAAAGATTTACACGAGAACACCGGAGTTGATCGATGTTTGGTTTGACTCGGGTGCGATGCCGTTTGCACAACATCACTATCCTTTTGAAAATAAAGAATTATTCGAAAACAGTTTCCCGTCTGATTTTATCTGCGAAGGTGTTGATCAAACACGCGGATGGTTTTACACTTTGCATGCTATAGCGACAATGTTGTTTGATAATGTTGCTTATAAAAATATTATGGTCAACGAATTACTGCTTGACAAAAACGGGCAGAAGATGTCCAAGTCAAAAGGCAACGCAGTCGATCCTTTTAAATTATTTGATGACTACGGCGCAGATGCAACTAGATGGTACTTGGTTACAACAAGT
>JANQIV010000038.1 GCA_028282005.1 Melioribacteraceae bacterium
TATTAAAAACATCCCAGGCTTTAACTTTTATTTCATAATCACCAGCTTCTTTATTTATAAAATTATGTTCTATTACTCCGGATTTTCCACCGGAATTTAAATCTCCGATAAAGCTATTTGTAAAATCTATTGGTTCAGTATCATTATTATTTAGTACACCTTCGAGTTTATGTCCAATTCCGGTACCGGTTGTGTTTAACCCGGTTTGATCAGAAAGTTTAACAATTAATTTAAAGTCAGGATTAACCAGATATGAATTTTCAAATGAAATGTCATCATAAAATATTTCTACTTCCGGACCAGTGTTGTCATTCACAACTGTCGAATCTGTTCCGCCAATAATTATGTTTTCAGTTGAGCCAACAAAATTTGCAGTCTCATTAAATAAAAATGTTGTTATTTTTCCGTTTAAGTTTGCGTACGAAATATCTTTGGGTACAACAAATTCTGTTTGGAATCTTCCGTTTTCAACTGAGACTCTTCCATTAAAAATTATTCCACCCTGATCATTAATTGTATAACCGGCAGCCAATTCTTCAAGTGCAACAGTTCTTTCCGAATCAAAAACTGTTACAATACCTTCTCCATTAAATGAAGTATTTACATTATTTTGTGCATCGGTTATTGATCCATCAATTTTTACAGTACTTAACGCTGCAATCTGAACTGCGTTCTCAATTGAATTTCCATTTACTGAATCAACTTTTACTAATGGTTGTGGTGCCGCTAACCTTAATACAGGATCACCCAGCAAGTGAAATTTTCTATCGTTGTCCGGACTAATCTTTGCTAATTTTGCAAGAAAAAATGCCTCACCGATAGTTATTCTTTCATCAGTATTATTTTCTTCTCCCAGCAAATGTTCAAAGAACTCTTCATTTAACCTTGCATTTGGCTGAGAATAAACTGGCCTAGCAGAAACAAATCCACCAACTGATCCGGCATTTTCCATAAACATCATTACTTCCGCACCGCTTTGCACGTTTACTAAATCAAACTGTCCAAAGTCACAAGTAGCAGCTGTTAAAAAGAAATAGTTTCTGTTATCAAATTGCGGTATCGTAACATCTCTCAACAGCACATTTTCGTGTGCCCATAAACTTGGGCTGCCATGTCCGGTGTAATTTAGAATGATAGTACCGTCGTTTACGGCATCGAGAATAGCATTAGTTACCGCTGGCTTTCTTCTTCCGGATCCTGTAATAACTGTTGGGTACTTTGCAAAATAAATTTTATTTACATTGAAATATCTCGGAATTCTACTTTCATATAATGACTCCGACTGAGGCGTATGCAAATTTGGCTCCGAGCCCCTTGTTACAGTCGCGTCATCTGCTACCAATGTAATTTGATTCTGCCATGTACCTTTATTTGCATTAGCTTCATATTCAATAATTTTATCAATTATTATTCTGGCTGATTCATCATTATAAACAGGAATTCTTGCGTAAGTAAGATCGGGAGTTGAGTTTTGCGTAACTCTTACAAAAACTTCGTCTGCAGTATATGATCTAACCTCGTGAAGTGATTCTGAACTTTGATAAGTCGGTAGAAAATTAAATTCCCCGCCTTCCCTGTTTAGAAAATCATATTCACTATCTCCGAAAAACACAAAGAAAAATGGTTTGGTGTTCCAATTCTCAAAAGCATATTTTACAAAATTTCGAATAGCAATTGGATCATAAATACCTGCATTGAATTCATGCAATATCTGATCTAAATAAACTATTTGAACACTATATTTATTTGGAGACTGACTTTCACGATATGTTTTAAGCCTTTCAGCATGTTCACTAAAATCTCTGGTTGTAAGTAAAATATATTCAGCACCCTGTGAAATTCCTCTGATATTTGTATTTGATACTTGTTCAGGATTTTGAATTGATTTGTATTTGCTGGTGTTTAGTGCGAGATATTTGCTAACTGAATTTTCGGTTTCTTCGGCCTTAAAAATAAACTGGCCACCGCTAATAGTTGCATTTTCAATTTTCTTTACATTGGAATAATCTGTTACATCGTAAACTTCAATTGAACTATTTGTAAAATTGAAAAGGTTATATTCAATTACATCGCTTCTATCATCCGAGAAAAAGATTAAAGAATCGTTAGCAGCATACAATTCTCTTTCATATCTCAATTCAAGATAATCCAAATATCCGGCGTCTGTTGTTCCGGTGGCATCAAATGTAAAATTTACTACACTACGATTATCTGGTAATGTTTCGTTATAGAAAACTGTTCTGCTGGTTTCCCTTCCCCATTCATAAGTAAAACTAGGCCATGAAAGACTAGAAGAAAAAAGTGTATTATCATTTTCTGTAACCGCTAAAGTTCTATTTCTTTCCGACGTGTTAATAAAACTAAAATCATACTGAATTCTGCTTCCGCTTACTCTATTATTCAGTGTGTTCACAATTGAAACTGTTCTATTAGTGGAACTAAATGCCTCACCTAAATATCTGCGTCCCGAGTGCACATCGGATAATTGAATCAATTCTTCTTCATGATGGACAAATGCTTGTGTTGAATTTTGTACGAAACCGGCAGTTGAAGTGGAGTTGTTCTTTGTTTCCATTCTTTTGCCTTGATCACCGCCGGAAGTTATCCAAAAATAATTGTCTCGAGAGTAATCATGCTTAACTCTGACTATTTCACCATCATCAGAGCTGTACTCATAAAAATCTGTTCCCCTTCCGTAAAAAAGAATGTAATCATTTGTATCAAAACTTCCATCACTTTCGCCGGAAATATAAATTGCATTTTCGACTAAATTATTTGGGACATCATCTTCAACGTTCTCAGGTAAATTATATCCACCATTGTTATAAATTTTTATTGTCCTCGGATCTACGTTGTCGGCATCAATACCAAGGTTTGATAAGTCACTTCTCGAAATTCTATAAATACCTTCAGTTGGGGTCTTAAATTTATACCAGGTACCAGAAGCTAATACAGAAGGCTCAAAGTTAGTTTTACTTAGTGCTGTAGAGCTCTTACCCCAATTCTTAGCAACGTCAAAATTGAGAACAGCATTTTTCAGATAATCTTCTCTAATAATTGATGTCTGATTTGGTGAAGCAAATGTAACTTTGAATACTATTTTATTATATAATCTAACCTGGCTTGATTTTGCATCATACTGAATCGGGCTTATCGTGATAGACTGAATTCCCAAATTTCTAACTAATGAATACTCTCCAAAACTGGCAAGTATGTCATTATTGTAATTGTTATAACTATCGGAAATTTGGTACTCAAAAGTACTTGTCGAATCCAATTTGATTGGCGTTGGTATCGGAGTTAACTTATTTGAAACTGTTTTATAGCTGCTCGAAAGAACTTGAATTGTGTTTCCAAACTCAGTTGGGACACCAATGTTTAATTTCCGAACTAATACTTCCGGGTCACCATGAACGAAATTGCTTTCATTTACACCCTTGTAAAGCCCATATTTTTTGAAATCATTATTATTAATTATAATTGAGGATGATTCAGTAATTCTTGGTGTGTATTCTATTATTATTGAGTTTTCGTTCGATGAGAGAACTTTGATATCACTTGCAGATAGCAAAGGCTGATATAAAAAAAGGAAAACCAAAATAGAGATTTTTTTTAACATTATATTCCTCTGGACTTTCGATCTAATCGAATAAAAGATAATTAAATAATGATTAAATCAACAAAAAATACTGTAAAAAATCTCTATACTTATATTTCCCCTAAATGATTTTACAAATTTGACACGTTTATTACACTTTGTCAAGTCAATTTATATTATTTTTTAACAGCATTTTGACTTCTGCAATTATCTTATCCGTATCTTCGTAAAAAAATGACATTACAGTTTTTTCATAAATAATTTTGAGACTTTTATCAACTAAAACCAATTTCCTTTTATTTAATCCGATAAAACTTAGTGCGTCAAATTGCTTGGATACTTCTTTTTTTACATCACTTAAAAGTGGAAACTGAAAATTAAATTTATCTGAAAATTTTTTGTGTGATTCAACACTGTCTATACTGATTGCTGCAATATCAATTTCGCTATCAGAAAAAATTTTAAAATCATTATTGTAACTGCAGAGTTGCTGTGTGCAAACCAGTGTTCCATCTTTGGGATAAAAAACCAAGAGCAAATATTTATCAATTCTTTTTGATAAAGTAAATTGATTACCGTTTTGATCCGGCAAAGAAAAATCTTGTGCAGTTTTGTAATCTTTAGACACCAAGTAATTCCCTATTCTCTTTTAGCGCATTTATACAAAATTCAATATGTTCATCAATATTAACTCCCAGATCTTTAACTCCGTTATAAATATCATCTCTATTAACAGCTCTTGCAAATGCTTTATCTTTTAATTTTTTCTTTACCGATTTTACTTTTACTTCTTCAATTGATTTACTAGGCCTTACATAAGTTACTGCCAATATAAATCCGGCTAATTCATCACAAGCAAAAAGAGTTTTCGAAAGTTTTGAATCTCTTGGGACACCGGTATAATTTGTATGAGATAAAATTGTGTTTCTAAAATCTTCATTGAATCCATTTTCTTTCAAAATCTCACTACCCTTAAACGGATGTAAATCTTCTGAGGGAAACATTTCGTAATCGAAATCGTGAAGCAGTGCAACGTTCCCCCAATATTCAATATCTTCGCCCCATTTTTCAGCATAAGCCTTAACACACGATTCAACTGAATAAGCATGTTTTAAAAGGCTATCAGTTTTTGTGTACTCTTTTAAAATCGATAAACAATATTCTCTATTTTTTTCGTTTTCCATCTTCCTTCTCTTTTGAATCAGGATTGAAACTCGGACATAACTGAGAAATTACACACTGAAAACATTTCGGTCTTCTTGCATTGCAAACTTGTCTACCATGTGTTGCAAGCCAGTGCGATGAGTTCACCCAGTAATCTTCCGGTAAAAGTTCTTTTAATTCAATTTCAATTTTATCCGGATTTTTAATCTCAACAAAACCAAGTAAATTTGAAAGTCGCTTTACATGAGTATCAACAGCTATTGCAGGTATTCCGAAAGCATTACCTGCAACCACTGATGCTGTTTTTCTTCCAACGCCCGGTAGTTCAACTAGTTTTTCAAAATCTTTGGGTACTTTGCCTTTATATTTCTCGATCAACATTGCACAACAGTTTTTAATACTTTTTGCTTTCTGCTTATAAAAACCTGTTGAAAAAATATCTTTTTCTAATTCTTCAGTATTGGCACTAACGTAGTCTTCAGGCTTTTTATATTTTTTGAATAAATCTTTGGTAACAATATTTACCCTCTCATCAGTGCATTGTGCTGAAAGTATAGTTGAGATTAATAATTGAAAAGCCGAATTATAATTTAGTGCAGGCTTTACACTGGGATATTCATTACTGAGAAGATCAAAAATCTTTTTTGCTTTTTTTCTTTTTTGTATCATGTTTTATCTACAAGTATGATTAAAAATAAGTTTCAAAAACATAATAAAAATAATCGACTGTTAACAATTAGTAGGGATTTTTTTTGACACTAGTTTAACTGGAACCGGAACAAAAATTACTTCGTCAAAACTGTAACCAACAACAAAATGATTCGGGGGGATCATATGAAAAAGCTAAACATGGTTTTTGCAGCTTTGTTTGTTGTTTTATTAACAACAATTTCTTTTGCGAAAAACTCGTCAAACGAAAATTCCAAAAAAGATCTCGATGTGACCAATATTGTAAAGAATTTGGAATTGGGAACCAAGTCGGAGAACTTCGGCTTGAAAGTAAGCTCTGCCTATGAGTTAGGCAAGTACAATACTTCACGGTCAGTAATCAATTTAATGAGAGTACTGCATGATGACAAAGATGTTGAAGCACGTATTGCTGCAGCATTATCACTTATTAAAATTGGTAATGCAAGAGGTGTATATGCAGTAAAAAGAGCTGCCGAATATGACGACAGCGAGAGAGTAAGAAATCTTTGTTCAAAATTCTATGTAGACTTCGTTTTAGCTAATAAAAACTAGACTAACAGAATTATCTGGTGTTTACCAATTTAGGTAAATAGCAAATATGCAGCCGCAGGTTTTCGGGGGATTTCTTGCGGCTGTTTTTTAATATTTTCTTGATTAAATATGGGGCAAAAAATTTTCTTCATTATCTTATAATATTGAATTAAAGTTATTTCCGTGATAAGTTATAATTAAGTTTTTTTAATATTGAATCAAATGATTATTATTTACAGAATACTATTACTCTTTCTCTTGATATTCACAACATCAATTTACTCCCAAAATCTCAAATTAGCTTTAGGAGGCGGCATAACTACTTTTCAATCGCCTAATACTTTTATAAAAGATGTTGGAAATGACGGTTTTGGTTTTGGAAATGAATTATTTTTTGGATTAAAAGTAAAACATTCTTTCCCAAACTTTCCCGTAAAAATAATTGCTAAACTAAAGTATATTTATGCTTCCGGCAAAGGAGAAAGGCAAATAGTTAATTCCGACTTGAATGTTGAAACCGCTTCATTTGAAATAAGTAAAAGTATATTTTCCGGCGGAATTGGAGGAGAAGTATTTTTCTTTGAAGGTCCTTACTCCCCTTTCTTTTCCTTTGATTTGTTATACAATGCAATAGGCGACACTAGGGCAAATATCCAAAGTTCATTGGGAAGTGGTGATTTTGATTTACAAAAAAGCGGAAGACGAGTTGGCTTCGGATTGGGAGTTGGGGTTATTGTAAAAGAAATTGCTGAAGGAACTGATCTAGAATTAAATCTCAACTATAATTTTTTAAATATGATCGGACAGGAGGTTGACGAAGGAAATATAAATGTATTCAGTATTGGCGCATATTTCCTATTATAAAAAACTTGTTATTTAATAAGTAAGTCTTGCCAATTTTTAAGTGTACCCATAAAAACATCAATATCCACATTATCGTTAATACCTTTAATTGTATAACTGGTACCATGTTGCCAAATTGCCCATGAATCCCAATAGTCAATTTTATCAGGAGGTGACTTTGAAGGAAAAGCAATCCATAACGGATATTCCGACAATGCGTCACTGAAATTTTCTTTAATAAAACTTAAATCAGAATAAATAATAGGTTTAGAGTTTACTTCTTTTGCAACGGTTTCCAACCAAACCAATAAGTTCTTTTCAAGATCTTCAGTTGAAACTCTATTTAAGGATTCAACATCTACAGCGGGTTTCAAATCCCCTTTTTGAAAATCAACAGTATTTATAAAATGCTTTGCTTGTGCTTGTGCATCCATGTTATTATCAAAAAAATGATAAGCCCCGCGAATAATACCTGCTTCTTTTGCTCCATTCCAATTACTTTCAAATCTTGGATCAACCTCGGAAATACCCTGTGTCGCTTTACAAATAACAAATTTTATGTTGTTTTCTTTTACAAGCATCCAATCAATTTCATTTTGATAAACAGATACATCAATTCCATTGAATACAACACTATCGGGTAGATTGGTTACTAAAGGCTTAGTTTCAGAAGTCCCCTCTGAAGTTTGTTGAATTGTTTGCAAATCAGTGCCTGTAAAAATGTCCTTGAGATTAAAGCCCCATAAATGAAAAAGATGAGCTAGAAAAATGAATATATTTATTACAATACTTATAAGAATAAGTTTGTATAAGCGGTATATCGCTTTTAGTGTTTTCCCTTTTTTTTCAGGATAAAACCTTACTACTACAGGTTTGCTCATAAAGCATCTAAAAAATTTATTTTGATAAACAATTAATTCAAATATTAACGACTATTTTTCTGACCAAGAAATTGCGAACGAACTGAGTCAAATTTTGATTTGAAAAACTGTCCAATGTTGTTTAAGATATTTACAAAACGTTTAAATGCAGAAACTTGTTTTTCTTTTCCGACTAAATTTACTCCCTTATGTTTCCTTATCATTTTCATCGGATCATATTTTGCACTAGGATTACCAACTAATTTGGTTTTAATTAATTCCCCATATGATTCCCCTTTAATCCCGCTGGGCTTTATTATTTTTAATGAATTCGTTCGATACGGTGTATAATATTTTTTAGATTCTTCTTTTGTGAAATCACTTTTTTTTGATTTATTCAAAGAGGGAATCTGCTGAACTAATGGATTATAATTTTCTAATGTTTTTATATTTGGCTGATACATAAAATAATGAATCTCTTATTATTATGTATATTAGCTATAGTAAATACAGTTATCAATAATAGTATAATATAAAGATAAAGCAAATAAAATTTTTATCAATATTATCTTTACATAAAAATGATTTAACCCCCTTAAATTCAATGACTTTTAATTTTATAGATAATCTTATAAATTTTATTTAAATATAATGCTATTTTAGATAAACTTAAAATTAAAGAATCTAATGAAGAAATTAACTATAGTAATGCCTTTCTTAAATGAAGAAAATGAACCGGCGAATACTGTAAAAAGCATTTATGAAACATGTGACCCAGCGAAAATAAATATTGTTGCTATTGATGATGGATCAACTAAGAGTCTTACAAAATTTGACGAGTTCCCCGAAGTACAAGTAATTCGAAACCAAAAAAGATTAGGGAAAGCAAATTGTCTAAACAATGCACTTGAGTTAATAGTGACACCCCACATGTTAATAATTGACGGTCATATGAGATTTAAGAATGATGGATGGCTTGACAAAATTAATTCATTACTTGAAAAAGAACCTTCAACATTTTTTTGTACAACAAGCATGCAACTTGCACATGATCAGATGGATATTACTAAAGCAAGCGTAAAATATTTTGGTGCAGATATTTTGTTTATCGATCCTTCGCAAAAACAATCAATCTTAGCAGCACAAATACTGGAACCCAAATGGACAAATGAAAAAGCTGACAATTTATACGAAATTCAATGTATACTTGGAGCAAATTATGCAGTAAATGTTAACTGGTATAAAAGAATTAAGGGAATGAGCGGCCTAGAAAAATGGGGCGGTGAAGAAGTTTTTATGAGTTTAAAAACATGGCTTGCCGGAGGCAAATGTAAATTGATTAAGGACATTGAAATTGGACATATGTACAGAAGCTCTGCTCCTTATATAACACAAAAACATCATCTATATTACAATAAAATGTGGATCTGTTTTTCCTTATTTGATGACTCACTGACAAATCTATTACTAAGTAAACTTCCGATTAATCATGAATATTATTTAGCTAGAAAAAATATCAACAAAAATTGGAGTATACTTTTAGAGACAAGAAAATATTATAAAAGTATTTTCACAAAAAGCCTTCAAGAGATTTGTCTGGAATTGAATATTAGCTTGCCAATTTCATAATAGTGATTTTATAAGAATATTATATTCTTTAAACTTAACCCTACATTCGGTTTTGATAAAAATACCAATAACAAGATTACTCTTATTTCTGTATAAATTTTTCTTTAAAATTTAATTTATTTTGAGTTATATACTTGATTTAGCGACAATTAATATATATCTTTATACAAAAGGATGAGCATATCAGGTAACAAATAATAGCTCTAAAATTTTTTCAAATTTCTTTCTATCTGCTTTCATATAATTCAACTAATAACTTTTTAAGGAGGGTAACATATGGCTGATCAAGCACTAGTCTCGATGGCTCAACAGTTTACCGGACTGCCAATGGATTCTCTTATCGGGGGACCGTTAAACGCTGCAGCAAATGCTAATGCATCAATGGCATTAACTCAAACCAAATTCATGCTGGACACTTGCTTTGAAAGAGTTGAAACTCAAGCTGCTTCAGGCACAACACCTGCTATTTATAACTACAAACCAATAATGATCAAAATGTCATTAACTAGGGGGGTTATTCAACCTCAACAAGCGCCAGCAAGCGGCGGTCCTATCCCACCTCCGGACATAGAGGCTGTAACAACTGATTTTGATTTACCATTGTTAACAATTATTCCAATTAATTCATTGGGTGTTGATAATGTCAACGTAACTTTTGAAATGGAAGTTAAATCAAGTTTTTCTGATGAACAATCAGAACAAACACAAACTACAATTAAGGCTGCTGCAAGCTTTGAAGTAAAAGTAGGTTGGGGACCAGTATCAGCTACAGTAAAAGGTAGCGCTAGTTATGATCACCAAGATTCGTCTACACATAGTACTCATTATCAAAAAAGCAACTCAGCAAAATACACTGTTTTAGTTCATGCTGGACAATTACCTGTTCCCAAGGGTGTAAATACAATAATAGAAGCATATACAAATGCTATTCAACCAATTACATTACCTACTTCTGGAGGTACAACATCATCAACTACATAATCTTTGTATTTATTTAGTTAATTATGTTTTAAATAATTATTTTAATAGTTTATATGTTACAACATAGAAGAAGAACATTCAATCCTGGTTTTACTCAGGCATTGAATATTGAATCGATAATAAGTGCTCCTTTAGAAGCGGCTGCAAGAGCAAATTCAATGATGCTCAAAGAACAAACAAAGTTTCTTATGGAATTTTGTTTCAAAAAGAATGATGATGATTCATATGATCCTGTGTTAATTGAAATGTATTTAACTAAAAGTGTAGCTGACCCTGATAAAGATTCAGATGACCCGGATTACTTTAGGAAAATGGAACTCAGTTTTAATGTTCCATTAATTACATTAATACCTATCAATTCACTAGCGGTTGATAAAGTAACAGTAGAATTTGATATGGAGATTACCGAACAATCATCTTCCGAAATTGATTATGATAAAGTAAATTCAAAAGATATTGAAACCCCTGGAGAAAAAGCAAAATTAAAGGGCAGGGTCAGTTACGATTCAAAAGAAAATACAAAGGAATCATTAAGTGGTCAAAATAAAAGTCAAAATTCGGCACAATTGAAAGTTAATATAAATGCCGGGCCACTACCTTTACCAGTTGGATTAACAACAATGCTTGATATGTATTTAAAGTCAGTTCATCCAAATCCGGTTGACAATAAAAAGAAAAGCAGAGACGATTAAATAATAATGTATTTGCTTTAAAGAAGGGAGATAATCAAATTAATACTCAAGAAAGTCAAAAAATACCGTGCCCAAATTGTGGTACAGAAATTACCTTTGTTGTTCAACAATTACTTATGGGAGCTCAATTTGTATGTCCAACTTGTGGAGCATCAATTGGACTAGCCCAGGAAAGTAAAGAAGTAGTAAGTGAAGCAATGGGCAAATTCAATGAAATGAAAAACAATCTATTGAAGAAAAAAAAAGATGAGTCTTAATCACAAAATACAGTAAAGACCATGATAAGTTTTAAATCTTTTATCTATGCAATCCATGACGCAATCATGAAAGCTAATGATTCTTTTATGGATAAGCATACAGGATTTCTTGACAAATATTTCGAAGATATTCCTTCAGATGATGAAGTTAAATATTCTTCAGATTCAGATAAGGATGATAAAAAAAACTTTGGTTCGGGATATTTAAGGCCAAAATCTGTTGTTGTTCAATATCCTTATCAAACTGAAAAAGGAGTAGAATTTACTGAAGTTCATGTCCCGCTAATTACATTAGTTCCTTTCTCAATGGCACAAATTGAAAAAGCCCGGATTTGGGCACAATTTGAAATGGAAATAGTTAATGATGAACTTCAATTAAATTTTATAGACCGTAAAAGCAGCGGGCTTGGAAAGAAATCTAAAACATCACGCGGAACATTGGAAGTAACATTTGCCCCTCAAGAATCTTCTGAGGGGTTAAAGCAGCTTATTGAGGGTTACGAGAAAGCATTAAAGAGACAAATTCCAAGTTAAATTTTTGACAAGCTTATAGACTTAACAACTGGAAGTTTGTGACATAATTGTTTTTTAGCATTTGGTTTTAGATACCGTTCTTTCCAATTTTTACCTTACATATCAATCTGAATAATCCTTATTAAGCCTATTGATTTTAACTTTGACCAATATCTTTTCAATTCTTCAAGTCCATGTCCGGGTTCAAACGATACCTCTGCTCCAGTATTAATTGCTTTGCCGGGCTCCGCTTTTAATTCTGATGTAAGATTTGAACTTTCTTTATCACTTAAATCACGTCTAATACTCATATCTATTTGAGCTTCCTTTCCAATTAAGTAGGTTGGACACTTTACAAATAATAATGCAGGAACTCCGTCATTAGGTTCAAAATCCTTTACTTTGTTTCTTGCATAATCAGATGGATTACCATGTTTTGTTGAACCTCCAAGAAAAATGAACGATATTTGACCCGCAGCTCCCTGAACACCTGTTCCTACTTCAAAAGCTTCATCAGGTCCTTTATCATACATTCCTTGAGCCCTTTTTAAAGTTGTTCCATGAACTAGAGTAACAACATCTATTGTTGCACCATTATCCAGCTCTACAGTTTGAACAGTGTTTAGGGCAATTTTCATTTTGTATTTAAGTCTTTTAAAACCTTTTGCATCGTTTATATCAATTTTTAGCTTTACTCCTTTTTCAAGTTTGGGATTAGTTTCCTTTTCCATCTTTTTGGCCAATTTCTTTTTGTATTCCATCCATTCTGTGTTGTTCAATTTTTTCGGGCCATCATCTTTTTTGAATTTTTTAGAGAGTCTTTTGATTATTTTTTTATGTCTTTCCTCAGAAGTTGCTTTCCCTCCTTTTGATTTAAAGATTCCACCAACTTTACTAGCAATCCAGTTTATACCTTTGTCTATGGCTTTATTTACTTTCTTTTGTAACCTTCCAATTATGTTTTTTACTTTCTCCCCAATACCGCTTAGTCCGATAAAGTTAGCAAAGAAACCAATAGCTAAAGGCAGCATACCAGCTAACACGCTCAAAATTTTTGCAGAGGCTTTTTTAGTTTTTCCATACGCCAATTCATACATTGATCCGGCTACAGCACCAAAAAGAGCTGTTAATTGGCTCGCATGTTTAATAAGAAATTTAACAACATTATAAATAGTTTTTATTATAGCAACTAATCCTGATACCGGATTAAACAGACCAACTATTTTTGTTACAGCGTTGAAAACTACTTTCGTAATTACCCAATCTTTAATTGAGTTAATCACCATTCCTCTCAGTCCGGTTAAGTAGTTTTTCAAAAGTTTCCAAACTCCCCCAATGCCTTTTTTAATGAATGTGGATAATACGTTAAAAGCTTGTTCCAATCGTTGAATATTTTTATCGCCAATTTTTTTTGCAAGCCTTTTCTTAAAGTAATCAACAGTAACACCCATTACTTGCAGAACTATTCCAAAGAATGAACTGAGAGTAAACTTTTTTGGTATCTGAATTCCGGCACTTGATAACGTTCCAAATATCCAGCCCATGATTCCAGCAGCAATGTACTTCCCGATGTTTTGCCTAAATTTTGAGAAACCAATTTGAAGAGCAGAAATCAGAGTGTTTACAAATCGTTTGGGGTAGCGGAAAATCTGTCCCAGAGCTGGGCCGGACTTATTAATTAATCCCATTACCATTTTGGGATCAATTCCGGCCAACCCCATTGCTTTTTTAAAAGCCCATCTTTTTGATCGCTCCCACCAGGTGAGTTTTACTTTTTGTTTTTTGTCGTCTGACTTTTTATCAATTCTAAAAGCTTGTATTTGTGGCGAGTCCGATTTGTTTTGAATTAATGTGCTTAGATTTGAGGATTTAGTTTTAGAAGCATTATTTATAATTAATGATAAGTTGCTTGATTCTTTTCTTTTAAATGTCGGTGAGTTGTTTTCAGTTTTTCTCTGAAAGTTATCTCTTGACCTATTTATTTTTCTTCGCGACGATCTTCGGGCGTACATTCAATTCTTTTTTCTAAATTCATAACTTACTTATGTTATTTGCTACTTTGTCAGTAAATTTATACTCTCCTCCACCAGCTGCTTCAATAATATTACCTACTTGCCTTGACCAATAGCCTCCACCAAAAATAACATCTAATTGACTTGAAGGAATTGTGATTGTACCATGTTCAACCATATACTGGTGGATTTGTTTAATGCGCGAAATTAACTCTTCTCGTTTACTCTTCGTATCCGACATGCTAACAAAATATTCTCTGTATGCATCACTGAAATCATAGTCATCACGGAATTTATCTTTTAACATTGAATCTTCTTTAGTATTTAAATGAATTTGACCCCAAATATATTTTTGTGGTCTAAATGGATTAGCAGCACCCATATCCCTCATTGTTGCTTTTTTATCTGCAAAGAAATCATCGAGATTGAATACAGCTTTTGGCAAAGGCATATCACCCGAATCAGGAATAGCATAAGGTTTCTTTTCTCCTGTCTTAACCCAATTATCATTATCTTTCCTCATATTTTCAATTACTACATCAATTTTTTTTGGGAAAAACGACTGTTTTACATGTGAATACAAATTTTTTGTATTAGTATCTATCTCATTACCTGGAGCATCATAAATTGGGTCATTAGATGTATAATAACTCACTTTTACTTTATAAGAAATTACCCTAGGCTGAGCGGGATCTTTTGAATCTTTATTAATTCTTTTTTGAGCTTCTGTTTCAGGTATTAGCATACCTCCAGGAGTATTATAGCCCGTTTTACCAGGTGTCAAATTCCATCTTTTACCCGGGCCGTGTAATCTTTCACTTAGCAAATGAATTTGAACGTGACTTGTACTTTTGCCCGGTATCCCCGGATGTACAACATTTTTAATGTAATCCCAACCGATTGGTTCTTCACCAGGAGCACTTCCTTTCGTATTTCCCGGCATGTTAGAAAGAGGTTCAGCAATAACTTCACTTGATCGTCCGTCAGACATTGAATAGGTAACGTTGGAAAGCGGCATTTTTTCATCTGTATCCTGAAAAACCGACAGCGGTAATGCTTCATAAATTTCTTTTAATCTTCTGTCTATCTCCACACTTAAGTCTTTAGTACTTGCACTTTCTACTGTAGTGCCAGGTTTAACAGTTTTTTCTTGCTTATCAGCATTCTCAGAAATGTAAGTTTTCAAGTTAGTATATTTTTGTAGAAGCCCTTGTCTTACGGTTTCATCAGATATTATATACTGGTCTCCATTTTTTTTATTAATAATATCATCAAGTCCTTGCTCTTCACTTGCGACAAAAAGTTTAGGCTGTCCTTTTGATTTGAAATAGATTGAATGAGTTTTTCCATCTTTTGCTTTGAATTTCTTTTTAGTTTTCCACCATTGGAATAAACTAGCTACCCCCTTTTTAACTGCGGCAACTCC
Source organism: Melioribacteraceae bacterium (assembly GCA_028282005.1). Classification (GTDB taxonomy): domain Bacteria; phylum Bacteroidota; class Ignavibacteria; order Ignavibacteriales; family Melioribacteraceae; genus JANQIV01. The sequence goes on from JANQIV010000038.1 coordinate 15,197, forward strand.
TCTTTTCAACATATCGAGAAAAGCTTTACCCGCGCCTATCGCTTTATCAATTAACCAGCCAATTGCGTCGTCAACTTTCTTGCGGACTTTTTCAATCATCTCACTGACTTTTTTACCGACTCCGCCAAGTCCAACCTGGTTAGCTAAAAAGCCAATAATAACAGGCATAGATTTACTCATTGCCCCTTCAATAAAATCAGCAGCTTTTTTAACGTTACCTTTGGCAATTTCAGCAACCCCTTCAACAAATGAATTTACAATTGCCAGCATTTCTTTGATGTATCTGATAAATGACTCAATGGCATTATAAATCGCGATCACACTATTTACTACCGCCATTATTCCGGTTGGGTCGAGTAAGCTAAGTAGCTTTGTTACCACCTTCTCAACAATTTTTGTCATTACCCAATTCTTAACTGCATCAAGTACCGTATCCCAAAGATTACTAATTTTCTCAACTATATATTCCCAAATAGCAGAAGGGCCTTTTGTGGCGACATCTCTAATAAATGACCAAATACCTGAAAGTGTATCAATGACTTTTTTGATTTTATCAACTTTATCCTGACCGATTTTTTCAGCAAGCTTTTTCCAGATGCGGTCCATTGTAATGCCCAAAATTTCAAGTACAAATCCAAGAATAGATTTAAGCGAAAAATCTTGTGGAGGATTAATTCCGGCATCTTTTAATTCGCCAAACAACCATCCGGTAACACCTTTAATTAGGTGTTTCAATATGTTGTCAAAAAATTGTACAAATCCTTGTTTTATTGCTCTTAAAATATTTTTCAAAAATCCGATCGGGTCACGTTTAATATCATTTATTGCCTGCATTGATTTGGCAATAATATTCTTCACCAAATCAATCGGGAATTTCATAATTATCAAAAGTACTTCGATAACTATTTTTAGTATCTCCCAAATAAATACAAACAATCTCATTATTGGATTAGCAAACAATTTTACTATGCGGGCAAAAGCTTCAAGAGGTGCAGCAAGGTCTTTCAGCGAAAAAGAATTCCAGGCTTGCGTAAATAAACCCACGATGTATTCCCACGTAAATCCTAGTGTAGCAACTGCAGCTTCAATTCTGCCAAGAGTTTGAGCAATAGCACCGGTTTGTTTCATTTGCTGATACTGTTCTTCGCCGCCTTCCATTAATCCCATGAATCCGCGGATTATGTTTTCTGCAGTTCGCTTAACAACCTCTCCGGTAAACGGATTTTTGCCAAGTATAACTGTTATTAAATGGAAGCCTCTTGTTTTGTGGGCAAAATCAGAAAGCCGTTTGAGAAGAGCAGCTTTAATAAACTCAAGGATTTTTAATCCGACTTTAATGACAAATTTGATTATCCTCCCAACCGGTTCAGCAAATAAAGTCACTAACTTTTGGAATGTTTCAATTGGGGTCATCAAATTTTCGATTGAGATCAAATCCCAAGCACTTGAGAAAAGATTACGAATTGTTTCCCAGGAAAGGTCTAATTCAGCTATGGTGGTATCAATCCAGTCGGCTGCTTTCTGTAATGAACCGGACTCTACCATTTGTCTAAGCTGTTCAGCTCCATCGGCAGAAAGCAGCATAAATCCTTTGATAAGATTCATTCCGTTGCGTTCAACAGGTTCTTCAGTAATCGGGTCTTTAGCCAATATAACCGTGAGTAGCGGATAACCTCTTGTATTAGTTTTTATAAACAACACAAGCTCAGAAAGCACATAGTTTTTTACGATTCGCAAAAACTCGGTAGCTACATTCCCGGCAAAGGTTATAATTTTCCCGATTGGATTTCTAATAATCTTTGAAGCTCTCTCCAAAACTCCGCTCGGGTCGCCAATATCTGAAAGTGAAAGGCTGTCCCAGAAAGCTGATATCTCTGCTTTAATTGTTGTGAGGCTTATATCAAGTCCGGCAATCTGCCCATCAAGCCAGGTTGCTGCTTCTTCGAGTGCACCGGTTTCTTCAAGCTTTTGTTTGAAGTGGCTGCCAAACGGAATTATGTCTAGCCCGGCTTCAATAAAGTTTCTTCCACTGCGTTCAACCGGATCACCGGAAACCGGGTCTTTGCCAAGCACAACTGAGAGTAATTTGTATCCCGGTATCTCTTCAACAAAATCGTGGAATTTATCTTTAATCCAATTCAATCCCGATTCTAAAGTATCCGTCACAGATTCAACAACACTGCTGGCAACATCACTTACAGCATCCCATGCATCACCAAGCCAAGAACGTTGAATGTTATTTTCTGTTGATTTACTAACAGCTTTACTTTTCTTCTGTACTTTCCTCGCTGCAGATTTACCCTGAACTGAAGCACCCTGCTGAATTGTGTGTGTCAATTCGTGTGCAATTAAACCTTTCCCCTGCGATGAACCGATATCGTATTTTCCTTGATTAAAATAAATATCGTTTCCGTGTGTAAATGCCTGCGCATTGATTTGGCTGCTCATTGTAGCAGCATCGCTTCCTGTATGAATTCGCACTCCGCTGAAGTCAGCATCAAACTTATTTTCCATAAAAGATCGGGTTGAATCCGGCAAAGGTGCACCGCCGCCTTTTGAGCTTTTCAAATCACTTTCAAAACTTGAAGATCCAGCATTTGTAGATTTACCGGATTTTAATTGAAGCGAAGAGGATTTTCTTGAATGTCCCGAACTCTTTGTTTGAACTTCTTCTTTAGCTTCTTCTTCGGGATTATTAATGTTGAGTTTATATTTGATTCCCTTTTTCTTTTTATCACTTGGGACAATCTTCTTTGGTTTTGTTTGGACAGGTTCTTCTTCCTCTTGGCGACTGATTATTTCTTTTGCTTGTGGTTCTTCCTCTTCTTGGCGACTAATCAATTCCTTTGCTTGCGGTTCCTCTTCTTCCTGGCGATTGATTATTTCCTTTGCTTGCGGCTCTTCCTCTTCCTGGCGATTAATTATTTCCTTTGCTTGTGGCTCTTCCTCTTCTTGGCGATTAATCAATTCCTTTGCTTGTGGCTCTTCCTCTTCTTGGCGATTAATTATTTCCTTTGCCTGCGGTTCTTCTTCTTCCTGGCGACTAATCAATTCCTTTGCCTGTGGTTCTTCCTCTTCTTGGCGACTAATCAATTCCTTTGCTTGCGGCTCTTCTTCTTCCTGGCGATTAATTATTTCCTTTGCTTGTGGCTCTTCCTCTTCTTGGCGATTAATCAATTCCTTTGCTTGTGGCTCTTCCTCTTCTTGGCGATTTATTATTTCCTTTGCCTGTGGCTCTTCTTCTTCCTGGCGATTGATTATTTCCTTTGCTTGTGGTTCTTCCTCTTCTTGGCGATTGATCAATTCCTTTGCTTGCGGTTCTTCTTCTTCCTGGCGATTGATTATTTCTTTTGCCTGTGGCTCTTCTTTCTCCTGCTTTTGAATGTTGCCGACTAATGTTGACGGAGAACTCATAACTTTATCTGCCATCGAGTCGGCTTCTTGCTCAAACTTATCGTTCGGCTTTCCAATTTTTATTTTTAGTTGTAAACTTTTGGAATTAGCTGAATTGATGTTATTTATAAGACTAGTAGTGTTATTATTGTTTATTAAAAGGGATAAGTTGTTAGATTCCTTTTTTAACAATGTTTTGGATTTAATCTCGGATCTATTTTGAGTTTTATTTACACTCGAAATTGTTTTATTTGCTTTTTGAATACTATGCATTAACCAATTCCAGTAATTAAATAAAATGAAAAATCATCGTTTCAACATTGTGCCAAAAAAATATGACTATCTTCTAATAAAATTCTTAGTAAAAGAGAATAATTTGTTGAATGCCTTTCTTCCCTTTGTTTCCTGAGTATCCAAAATTTTAAATTTGCAAGGAATAAGCCATAAAACATAGGAAGTTCTATCCTCTTGAATTGTAGTTTTCATAAGATTTATTCTGTCCTGCAAGAAAAAGATTACTTTTTTAATAGCTTCTTTCTTTATTCCTTTTGCTGTTCTTAATTTTTTAACTAATCTATTCCACCTTGTTTCCAAATACAGAACTTCACTTTTCCATGCAGGAAATTCCAGAGGGTCATAATATCCCCGTCCATAACATCTGTAAATACCGGCTCTAACACTCCCTTGTCGTGTATGATATTCTTCGTGGACCAGTATGCCAGCTAGTTTTTGTATGTCATAACTAACAAACCCGCCTGCAAACGCAGTTCTCCTAAGCTCAATTTTTTTTCCCGTTGTAATTGCACTTGATTGAGTATCTTTTGGAGCAGCAGTAAATTTATCAACCCATACAATATTCTTTTGTTTTAAAAGAGATATTAAGCTTTGAGCAACTGTATTGTTGTCTTGTGACACGGCTAGTATAGCTAGTTTCAGCTTGCTATCCCAAACATCAAAAAGGTCTTTTTTCCTCAAATAATTAATTGCAAAATCAAGATCTAATCCTTTTGGAAGTTTTAATGTTTTTATTGCTTTCTTTATAAGAGGTATCATCTTAAGTATTGACAACACGTTCTTAGGGAGAGGAGTAAATGCTTTTTTCAATTCACTCCAATCAATAAATCCATCGGAGTTTAAGTCGTGATCTTTAATATTAGTTGATAATTGATTTTTAATATTTATTTTTATTTTACCGTAGCTTATTTCAAGAAGGGCATTTTTTCTATTCCTGCCAGCATAATTCTTTTTGAACCAATTGAACAAAGCTCCATCTATTTTTTTACTGTAATAGACTCGCCTTTTATTAATCGAAGACTTTATTTTAGAGGATAAAAGAAAAAACAACGGAATTGATCCGGTTAGATAAGTTTTAGGTTTTTGCTGTTCGTATACTCTTTTAATAACTCTAATTTGAAATGGCTTAAACCAATTTTTCAGATGTCTGTATTTGGGAAACAATCTACGACTCGTACTGGAAATTTTTTTAGTTTTATTTTGAGTAGTAGTTCCGCTCTTTTTGTTGTCTTTTTTCTGAATTACAGAGTTCTGAGATTGATTATTATTTTGCTGTATAGTATGTGTAAGTTCGTGTGCAATTAATTTTTGACCAACATATGATTCGGGATTGTACTGATTTTTATTAAAATATATGTCGCTGCCGGCAGTGAATGCAACAGCATTTAACTGTTTGCTTAAATTTGCTGCCTGTTCATCTTTATGTATCCTAATATTATCAAAGTTCTTTCCAAATTTAATTTCCATCAAGCTTTTTGCACTACCACTTAACTTTTCTCCTTTTCCTTTGTTTGAATGAATTTGGTTTTCTATCCTTTTATTAATATTAGCAGAAATAATATCAGGATTATGAGCAGCATTCTCTTTTCTACTTAAGGTAAAAGCGGGTTTAGGCGTTTCGGTATCGTAGCCGGAAGATTTCCTTCTTATTCTTCTTGGTCTGATTTTGGTTTTCATGCTTTAAACCGCTTTTCCCTCTTTTTGAAATTCTCGTCTAATACCGTTTTGAATTTCGGTAAAAATAATTTCGTCACTATCCCTCTTTAAAGCCATTAACGTTGCGTACCTAATTACATTCATTATTGAACCACCTGAAAGCTCGAAATCATTGGCAATATTTTTTAGTGAAACATCACTAGCGAGTTTGGTTTTCTTTGAGAAACCCTGCTTCCATAATTTCAGCCGCTCTGTTTCTTTGGGCATCGGGAAATGAATAATCGATTGAAACCTTCTCGTAAAAGCTTCGTCAATGTTGGATTTAAAGTTGGAAGATAAAATCACTACTCCTGCATAATCTTCTACCCTTTGCAGTAAATAGGAAACCTCTTGATTTGCAAACCTGTCGTGTGCATCGCTTATGTTTGTTCTCTTGCCAAAGAGCGCGTCTGCTTCGTCAAAAAATAATATCCAGTTTTTGTGCTCGGCTTTTTCAAAAACTTTTTCAAGGTTCTTTTCAGTTTCACCAATGTATTTTGAGATAATCATAGAAAGGTCAATTCTGTAAACATCATTGCCGGTTACTTTTCCCAGCAGCGATGCTGTTAATGTTTTGCCTGTTCCGGAGGGTCCATAAAACAAACTGCGGTAGCCGGGCTTTATTTTTCTTCCCAGTTCCAGATCGTTTAAAAGTTTGTCACCGTAATCAACCCATGCTTTTATTTCAAGCACCTGCTCCATTGTAGAGCTGTCAAGCACAAGTTCAGCCCATTCAAGCTGCGTTTCAATTCTCTTTGCCGGAAACTCAACACTGAATATTGGTTTGCTAACCACCCCCGTAGTTACAAGGTCAACTATTTCTTTAGATATATTTATGAATCCGCTGTACTCAGGTTCGTTTTCCCTCGGACTATCCAGCTTTAATATTGCATGACTATTGAAAACGTGATCAGCATTAAACAGCTGTCCGTAATAAATTCTTTTTTCAATATCATCTCCTGCAAGAATGAATAATGCTGTTTCACCTGTCGGAAGAAAACCTCCGTACGAGTAACCGTTCCGCCGCCCGAATTCAGTAAAGTCCCTAGCGTTAGCTTCGTTTTTTGTAAAAAACACATCTAGCAGTTGCGGTTTTACGTGCGGAATTACTCCCAATAAAAAAACTATTCTTTCGGCTATTGATAAATTATAATGAGCTAAAAAGTCAGCATAGATAGAATGATTTCTATCCAACTGAGGAGGTTCAATATCAAATACATCTTTGTAATCAGATTCATGCCCAAAGTGAAGCTTTATTCTTGTATCAAGAATTTTGTAAAACCAATCAAGTTCAAGCTCAAGTGCATCCGCATTATTTTTGATTATACTTATCGCCATTCAACGTATACCGGTTTGTTCATCCATTTAAATTTTATTATTGAAATTGACCAAGGCAAGGTATCAAGCAACACGTCAAAAGCTTTTTCTTCAACATTTAATCTCCATTGATCCTCAATCTCATCAAGTTTACCACGCCTTAAAAGAAACGAATTACGAAGACCTTCTACAGAAGTATTTTTCAATGCCGACCAATATTCAACTACAGATCGCAATAGACTTTCACAATTCTCCTTTTCTTCATCAGTGATATCAAATTCTTTATCAATAGTTTGGTTGATATCCATCCCGCATAAAACTTTGTTTAATGCAATATCAAATTCTCGAATAACATTTTCGCCCGTTACTAAATATTGAATCAACTTAATTGCTCTTTCTTGTAACGAATTATCTTTAAACCCATTTTCATCGACAAGGCTAACTCTCTCAAAAAATCTTGGGAAAAAAGGAGATAACAGAACTAGCCCGGCATTGTTAACAAACATTGGTTCTTTTAATTCAACTGTATCTTGGCTCTCGGTAACTTGGGAATCTTCTGAAAGTAACTTGTCTGTTTTTGCTTTTAATATGTCTTCAATTTTGTAAGTTTCTTCTGGATCAATTTCTTTTTTAGATTTACTGGTAGATTCTTTTTCGCCCATTGTAGTCTCACTTTTTTGTTTGGCAGGTTTTTCCACCTCAAATTGATTTATATTTTTTTCTTTATCAACTTTTCCAGACAAGTTTTCTGAGACTTCACTTTTGGGTTCTAATTTTCCCTTAATTTGTAATTTTTCTTGCTTCTCTTGTTCTTTGGTTTTAACAGTTTCTGTTTTACTAATTTCCGACTCTTTCTTGCCCGGCTCCAATTCTTTATTGCTTTGCAAAATTTCCTTATCAGTTACTCCCTTTGCCAGATCATCTTCCTCCTGCAACCCAGTAATGAGGCTTTCACTCATCTCTATTTTTTTTAATGTCTTGGCTATTTCTTCTGCAAGCTCTTCTTTAATAGCTGTGACTTCAAAAACTTCCGAAAACAATTGGCTTATGAATCTCACCGCTTCTTTTGATTCTTTTATAAATTCGATCTCTTTGTTTACGGCTTTGTTAAAAATTAAAAAGAAGTCATTAATTTCAAGACCTGTTTGCTGCACAATTGTCTCAACAAGTGTTTTAGTTGCTTGCTCAACTTTAAGCTGGTCAAATAAAAAAGAAAGAGAAGCAGCTAATTTTGTTGATTCAATTCCAAAAGTCGAAGGCAACTTATTCTTTAGAATATTAAAAGTAATTTCGAACTCTTTTAAATAGTTTCTTATTTTTTCAGATTGTAAATCTTCTATGTGCTTATAAAATTTTTCAACCGTGGATGACTCAAATTGACTAATAAATCTTTTGACTACTATTTCTTGTTTTTCAGGAATATTAAAAATCGATAAAATATTTTGGGGCATTGATGACAACAACTCTCGAAAGATTTCATCGATGTTAATCCGCTCTTTGTTATCAACCCACCAGGGTAGATAACCATTTATTAGAAAATATTTTATCAACTCAAAGTTTGACTCTTCTTCAGCACGAGTAAAAGTTGTTTGCGATACCGAAACATCTTTCAGCTCATTTACTATTTTAATTTCGAACTCTTCTTCAAACTTTTTATTCAAATCTATTTCGAGATTTTCTAAATCCAAGTTCCCTAAATCAATTTCGATTTTATCGATGACAACAAGTTCTTCCGGAGAATATTTTGAACAGATTTTATCCATCGTACCAGAGAGATTATTCTTCAATATACTTCTCAACGTTTTTTGAATTTCGAAAGCTTTGTTTTTATCATCCGTTTCGAATTCAAAAATTTCACTGTTTACAATATGAGAATCGCTTTTATACATTACCCTATTTTATATCCCGTAAATACTGTTGAGAAATTATTTCTTGTGCTGTTATTTACAGCCCAGCTATTCATCATTACTGCTAATTCTGATTTATCTTCTGTCTCAAATTTGTTGTAAGTAGTTTTAAAATCTTCATTAAAGTATTTATAAACATTGCTGACTTTACTTAAGTCTTTGTCGTTTGTTGCAACTGTTCCGATAACCGTATTCAAACCGTATTTCAATAATTCCATATTTACATACTTCCTCTTTGTCAGTTCTTCATTTCCGCCGGTAGCTTTTATTTCTTTATTAATTTCATTTATCTCATTGATAACCGGATCAAAAGTGAACTTGAACATCTCAAGTATTTCAGCATTGTATTTTCCGTCTTTTACTTTATCCATATTATCTGTGAATGTTGCAGAGACAGCCGAATTGAATTCCAATGCTGCACCGGCATTCTCGGATAACTTGTTGTCAACTCCTGTCATTGATAAGTAATTATCGGAATTCATCAAATCATTCAGCTTGTTAAAATCTATCTTGGTCTCCGTAGTTTTAATCAAAGCAAAATCTATTTGAGTTCTATTATCAATTGGTTCCTCGGCTCGTACTTCACCATTTATAATAACTTGAATTGTTGAGCCGCCTGACGGAACAATAATATTGTATTCGCCATTGTCATTGGTGGTAGTTTTGGTGCCGGTTTCTTTTATAATTACTTCTGCGTTGTAAACCGGATATCCGTTTTCTGTCACTACTCCCGTGATTCTTTTTTCAGTTGGATATTTCGGTATGAATGTAATAGTACCTTCGCAGTCTGCCCTACCGTCTTTCTCTCCAGTGTATTTTACAGACACTGATTCAAATTGCTTTAACATAAATACCTGGAATTGTTCATCGCCTATTTTCTCAATTCCAATGCTGTCGTCCGAATCAGGATGAATGTGTATATTTTTAACGTTCGCTGTTTCAGCTATATCTTTAAAGTCAACATCGACGTATCCTTTTTCAACCGGGATTTCAATAGTTAGATCAGGCAGTTCACATTTTTCATATAGCTTCGGATCAACTGTTAAATCAATCAAAGCAGAACATTCTTTTTTAGCATTTGTATCGAGAGCATTATAAGTAAACTGATAGGACCTCAATTTGATTAGCTCTTCTTTCGGAGTAATTACAAGTGTTTTCTTATTTTTAACTTTTGCTTCAATTATGTTTTTATCAATTCCACTTACCGATTTTAATTCCGCATGAGGCGCTTTATCACTCAAATCAATTTCGAACTTGTCTTTCGTAACAACTGTGTGCTCGATGTCAGGCAAGCTGCATTCTATAACAGGCGGCTTACTTTCACCAATTACTATTACATTTAAGTAGCAGTACCTGTAATAGTTGTCTCCTTTTACAACGTAACCAAATCTATCTTTGCCGACAAAATTTTTCTTCGGGCGATAAATAATTACCTGTGTACCTTCAACTTTTGCAACCATAACTTCTGCATACGGAGTTTCAAATTTATCTGCTAATTTGTTCGGCGTGTGTTTGAAGATTTTCAATTTTACTTTTAATTCAAGTTCTTCTTCCTTTAGAACTCTTAAAACGTTTTTCTTACCTTTTTCCGCAAAGTCAATGCATTCTTTTTCGCAGCAGTAAACAATAACGTTTACAAAAGCTTCCGATTTATTTAAAGCACAAGGATCAGTAAGCCTGTATTTAAATTTGTCAAAGCCCTCACTTCCGGGGTTATAAATAATGAGCGGCTTTGTTTCGCCTTTTTCAACGACAACTTCAGCCCCGAGCTTAGTTACAATTTTTTCAGCAGGCAATTTTGTTTCAGGTGATATTAATTCGATTGATGTTGTTTTATAGTATAAATCATTTTGTAATACGTCAATTTCAATCTGTTTATCTTTCATTGTTGCAGCAACATCGTCAACTGCATCAAGTATTCCGTTTGTTGCTTTCTTCACATAAACAAAAACAGAAGCCTTTCCTTTGTACTCATATTTTTTGCTTGTTAACTCATAATCAAATCTATCGAACAAAACATTTTTTTCGCCTTTGTAATAAACAACTTTCGTCTCGGGATTGAATTCTAACTGTGCGCCTTTATCAGATTTATTCTTCGACAATTTCCATGTAAATTCTTTCAATACATCCGGGGCAACATCACAGTGAACAATATTAATTTTTCCCACTATTTCTGATTCGCATTTTTCTTGAGCTATTTCTACATAGATAGGGATCGCAACAGGAATGTATTGAGCTTTGAAAGTCGGGAATAAGCAAACATCGCAGCAGCATAAAGAGCTTAATGCAAAGTCTGCAATTACAACACCCTTTTCATTATAGACAAGTATAAATGTTCCGCCTCTCAATACCCCGGCTATATGCTCGATACCCGTATATTTATTTACATAATTTTTAAAGATTGATAAATCGTGAAGTAAGAAATAATTCATTCTCCACAAAAGAATACGGTGAAGAAAAAACACCCTATTCATAAAACAGCAGTAGAGAACTTTGTCAATGATTGCCGTACAATTATCAACTTCATTTTTAATTACAGGTATGTTATAATAAATTCTCCCGGGTGCTATTCGCAGAATTATTTTTTCGATTACTTTAATAACGAGTTTTGCTTTTATCAATAGTTCATTTAAACTCTGTAACGACTTCAAAGTTTTTTCAATCTCTAAACTTGAGAAATTTTCCGGTACCTCCGCTAAAACTTTTTGAAGGAATTGATCCGAAAAATCTATTTCAACTACTTCGATCAATTCTTCGGCAGACTCAAGTATCTCATGAATCAACAATTCTTTTTTTATTATAAATCCACAATCCTTAATTTTCTCTATAAACCGGTTAACAATTCCACCTTGAAAAGCATAAACAAATTCTTTCAGTTTGCAGATAAATTCTATCCTCATTTCAGAGTATAAACTTTGAATCTCTTCAACTCCACATTTTTCTAAAAACAACTTTCTGATTTCAGCAATCTTCTTACTATCGTGTGGATTCACTTTTAACGATACTAGTTTGAAGTCAAGATTATAATTATGTTTTAATTTTTTGATTAATATTTTTGCTTGGTCAATCTTCTGTCCAACATGCCCTTCAATTCTATAATACGGATAATCATTAATGTTATACGAAAGCGGATCTGATATATGCGTCGGTAGTTTTGTGTTTCCCGTTTCTCCGTTAAAAAAGTATGAGAGATTTTCAAACTGCCTGCCTTGAATTGTGAAATCAGGATTCCAGAAATTCAAAATATCATCGTTTGGCTTGTACTGGTACGGGATAGTAAAATCGCTGAATTGTTCCGGGAAATATTTCCCGGGGGTAATTTTGATTTGCGACTCTTTATAATCGGGAACTGCAAAAGTTTCTACCATGTGAATAATTTTTTCAAACAGCATTCGCGCGGTTAAAAAGTTTTTATCCTGCTTACTGAACACAGGTGCTTTCACAAAATAATTGCGGTATTCCAAAATAGTAGTTGAAGCTGAAGGAGAAATTTCGCCGAGCATCAAATGGCGCGGGAAATCATCAAAGCTTACTCTGTAATTGCAAAGCTGATTATAAGCATATTCTGAAAATTCATAAAGTGCAAGAAGAATATCATTTAGAAAATCGTAACGGTACTGCAGCGGTTTTATTTTATCAAAAGCTTTTGATAGCAGTTTCACAAGTTTGTTATCCACACTGATATCTAAGCCGAGTATCTTTCCGTAAACTTCATAAGCATTTTTAATTTCTTTGCCGACTTGAATATTATACTTATCAATTGCTTTGAGGAATTCTTCATCCAATTTCTTTTCCGAATCAACCTGGTCCAACTTGAATTTATTTGTTGAATGCAGTCTTTTAATTCTAATGTGGTTTATTTTGTTTTTCAACTTTAACGCTTTTTCTAAGTCAAATTCTTTTAAGTCGCTTTTCTTTATCAATAAAAAGATTATTGACTCTTCCCTTCTTATCCCTTTATTGTCACAGTCATTGCCGGTGCAAGTCTGGTGCTGCATATCGGTGAGGTCATAAAACGCAACAACAACTCTTTGGTTTAAGTCGGTGAGTTTGTCAAGTGTTTTCACTTTTTCGTTTTTATCAACCGAAGGGATAAGCTGTTTTATGTCTTTTAATTTTTTCTCTTCGTCAACGGTATCATAAAACAAATCATACTTCGGTCCTTTGTGTTCTTTGAAATCCACGAATTTATTGTAAGATGTTTTTTTGTTTAGAAAAATCCTGTAGCCGGATGAACTGAGCCCGTTTCCTTTTTCGATAATTATTTTATTGCCTTTTTTAACAAAATAAAAATCACAAATTATTCCGGCACCTATGTATTCGTATCTTGTCCTGTTGGTTTCATATTCGCCTTTTTCTCTCAATCTATTTAATTGTGTGCTCGTTAAAATTTGGTTTGTCTCAAAGACCGGGTAACAATTAAAATCTTTGCAATCCATGTTTATCACCTTTAAATAATTCCTAATGAAGTGCGGCCCAAAATAACTTGAGGATCATCCCCCTCAGACCACTCGCAATCATGAAGTTTGGCTACAGGATAGACATTACGCAACGAGAATAGCACAGCCGAAAACTCGTTTGTCTTTGTCCTGTAATTATTTATTGCTGTTTTTAATTCAGCTAACTGCTTTTGCTTTTCCGATTTAGTTTCAGCACAGACATAAAGCGCTTTCTTTTTGGCTAACGTGTTCAGCGATAACAACCAATTATAATAGGCTAACTCGAATGCTTTCATTTGTTCAGGATCAATCCAACAGATACGCGGGAAAATATGTGCAGGTGTTTCAAGCCTAATTGAGTTTTCAACAAATCTTCTGAAACCGATATCTCTGAACTTTTCAGGCCATGACGGCATAATAACCGAAACCCTATAAGAATAAGGGTCTGCCTCGTACTCTTTATATTCAAGTTGTTGTTGAGTTTCTTCTTTTGAGGAGAAATTATGAATACGGTCTATCATTATTTGTGCATCAATTTTGTACTCATAAAAATCGCTGCTCATTCCAATTATTTCATAGTTTGCTGCAATCAAAACGAAATAATATGTTTCATCAACTGCTTGGCGTATCTCAAAATTGTTTTTGTCGGCAGCATACTTTGGAACAATACTTACGCCGTGTTTGCAGCCGCTTAAGTATTTGTAGCCTTCGCTTTTAAATACAATATCGCCGGATGAATCCTTTAATCTAAAACGCCATTCGGGTTTACGCGATTCTTTTTCCGGCTCATCTTCGAAAATCTCGAAATAAAATTTTTCTTCATCAGTGGCTTCTTCCGGCGGTTCAAGACAAACAGGCAGCAAATCGAAAGTTTTATCCAGCGGTCTTAATAGAATGTGTTCAACAATGTGTAGGTTTTCAACATCATAAAATTCACGGAAGTATTTTATAATAGCATCACGGTCTTTTTCGCACGAGCTTTTGTCGTCATAAGCTTCACTTTTAACAGTGACTTCGCCGCAGTCATTCAATAAAACAAAAATCTTTTTCTTGCCAGGCACTGTTTTAATTGCATACATATCAATGTTATCACCGTGAGAAAGCACAAAGTGTAAAGCGCTTTGGGCACACTCTCGGTTGTCGTAATCGATACCCGTAAATAATATTTTACCACTGTCGCTTGGAATCTCTATTTTGATACGATATAATTTCTTCCCGCTGTCGATGTATTCTTCGATATAAATATAATCGTTAGTTAAGTTTTCTCTTTCGTAGCCAGCAAACCCAAGAAATCTTGCGACACGTTTTTTCATTCCCGCAACGTTGGTTGTATCCCATATCGCTTTTTCATCATAGTAATTGAATGCTTTGCCTCGGTTAGCACTTAAATCCGGATATTCTTTTAGTATCTTAATTTTGTCATCAATTAATTTTTCAGAAGCATTCTCTTCGAGCATCGAATAAATAAACAAACTGTAGTCTGTTATTTCTTCGCAGAATCTAGCAAGCAAATGTTCGAGTACACGGTTGCGTCTGTCCAAAAATGTTTTTTTATCTTCGGCAAGTTTTTCGTTTTCCGTTTTATATTTATCGTAATCAACATAGAGCAGATCCAAATCTCTAATGTCCGAAAGAAGCTGCGTGTAGTATGTTTTATTTATATCGGGGTCGATCGAAAAAATATTTTTAATATTTGATAACTGTGATAAGTAATTTGCAAGTATTTGTTCGAAGAACAAAAGATAAGCTTTCAACTGCTTCGCCTGAGCTTTTCTCTTATCTGTTGCTGTTTTGGGCAGTCCGTGTTTTCCGATTCCGTAAACCAACGGGTATTCATTCTGAACGGGGTAATAATCATCAAGGTCTAAATAGTCACCTTCGGGATCTTCAAGATCTGTATCGTGCCCAACCAGTTTACCTTTTTTATAAAGATTAGAAATCTCGTTAAATTTTATTTCTACTTTTTCCGGATCGGCAAAGTAAGGCAAGTCATCTTTATAAAAAGTTATTTGTGATTTTTCAACACTTAGCTTTGGTGCAAGATTTTCTTTACTTAAGCTCAGCTTCCATTTATTATTCATGCTAAGCTGTTTATCTCCGTCATAGCTTGAGATCAAAACGTTCCGGACAGCTTTAACTCCTTCGATATCCATAATGATATTTATCATATCCGAAACACGGAGCTCATCTTTTAATTCTGCTTTTATCAGTTCATCAGTATCAAGAAAGCCGTGAGTTAAAAGAGGACCTTCAAAAATTTCATCAACAGTTTTCCCTTTATCCAAAAGGTGTTCGATCGTATAAAAATTAATTGAAGGTGAAAAATATTCATGTAGCCAGTAATATATTTCCGCCAGTATTTGTTCTATATCAGCATCATCCTCAACTATAATTTCCGCACAAACACCAATGTTTTCATACTCGACTTCCTTAAATTGATTAATATCTTCGCATAAGTTTCTATGCTTATGATATTTTTCAATCAGTTCTTTTTTTACTTCTTTTTTATCAGCATCATCTTCGTATTCAACAATTACGTTAAAAATACCTTTTAGTTTTACTGAATCTTCATCATACTCAGCTTGATAAACAAGTTTGTTTTCTTCAATATCCGGCACAAACGGCTGTCTGGATTTCAATGCTTTTTTTATCCAAGCATTTTTAACACCTTTTGTATCAACAAGTACTTTTCTAAAATCAATATCAGATACCGGGTTGCACGGGAGTATCTGCGCTGCGGTAAAGAAAGTTGTGTCATCTTTCTCAATTGTTCCGTCTTCCTCTGCAAGTATATTTACAACTTTATTTGAAGTACGATAACCTAGATCAGTAATAGCATAGCAAAGAAGCTCGTGTGTCGTAATGCCCGGATCGTGCGTATTGTAATCGGTCCAAATTTTTCCGGCCAATTTTTCAATATGCTTAATCCCTTGCGCACGGAGCAATTCATAATCTTCACTCGGAAGCAAAGTCGGATTTTTTTGTAAAGTTAAACTTTCTTTTTCATTGCTCATTAAATTATACCTACTTCATGTTCCGGGTATGAAACCAAAATTGATTTTGAAGATTCTGCCGATGCAACATAATTCTGCTCGGACTCTACACCTTTTATGTATTTATAAAGTTTAAAGTCGGTCAGGTAATCCACATAACTTCTTTCTTCGATGAAATCGATTATGTGCGACGAATGAATTTTACCGCCGAATAAAATGTCTTCACCCTCTTCAAACGCCCATGGCGAAAGGTATTTGATGATTTCAGTATTGAGATACTTTGCGTAGTAACCTTCATCATAGCCTTTTCTGAACTTAACGTTGAAGCTGGCTTTCACTTCTTCGTAAGTTGGATTTTCCACTTCAATATTCACGTGAGGTGAAATAGATTTCTTTAAATATTTTTTTATTTCATCAAGCATGTTGATGCTGGTTGACGGCTGCAGTTTGTTTATCGCATTTTTATTTCTAAGATTTGAAACGGGGATAACAGTAACATGACCCGGTGATATTTCAGATTCCGAGCCGGTATGATTTAAACATTTCACCTTATAAATCGATGGGAAGTACTCGAGCACTATTCTTTCATAGTCCCAAATGTTTATGGGGCGGTTTTTATGGCGAAGCCTTTCACTGACACGTGTGTAATATTCTTTGCTTTGTTCTTTGACCTTCCCTCCGAACGAAGCAAACGGCTGGGTCACGCTTTTTATCTGAGGAACTCTGGTTGCTAATTTTGAGATAGATTCCGCTTCCAGCGCCTCCGATAAATACTGCGGATCATTTTTATTGTCACGGAAACTTGCGGAAACAGCTTGGGCTTTAATATCTATTAATTGATTTACAGCCTTAGAATTATTTTCGACACTAGCCCGAATCCAGTAATAATTTGAATCAAGCAACGTATTATCTTTTGTCGCATCTTTGGGAATAGCAAATTCGATTATTCCAGTGGTTTTTAATTCATTTGTTGAATCTGCGACAATGTCATCGGCCTCAAATTTTTTCCATTCATTTTTCACAAGATAGCACCAGTTGATTTCGTCTGGTGTATCGACGGAAAAGTCACCACTGCCTTCTGCAACCTGAAATAACAGATTTAAGTTCTGCGGAGGCACAAGATCTTTTACGCCAATGTATAAAAGTCCTTCCTGCTCAGTATCGTCAAAAACATATGTTGGAAGGAGCATTTTTGTTTCAACTAAAGTTACGGTGGATGTAGTTGTCGAGTCAGTTGTTTCGTCGGATGAACTGGCACTGCTTTCAAATGTTGTTTCAATAAATCCGAACGGCCCAATTTGAAAATACTGATCAATATCATTATCAAAAGTTGATTCCGCAGTGTAACCTAATTTTATCGACTTGACCATCGGTGTATATGGCACATTCAATATTGTCTGTTCCGTATTGGCTGTACCCTTTACTTTATTGATTACATTCTCAGTTAATATTTTACTGTACACCAAATGGTTAAAATCACGTCCGCTTAACTCTAATTTTAAGAATCCCTTTTTAAGGCTGTTGCTGAATTGAGTGAATTCATCTCTTTCCTTTTCTCTTTCAATTCCGCTCGCCGTTAAGCTAATTGGTTCAATACTTTCGCCGGTGTCTTCTTGTGCAGTTTCGTCCAAAACAATACCCCCTACAACCGGTTCATCTTTCTTTGGAAATAATTCTTTATCTGTCGCAATGTTATTCCATTTATAATCTTCTCTCAGAAATGCATTTATCTTAAATTCACTGTCATCTTCGGGAATGTAATTATCACTGTATGAGTAAGTATATTGCCCGGTTAAAGGATTGCCTGCAGCATCTTTCTTTTGAGTTTTTGTAAATCCAAACTTATAACCATCGTAGTATTTCTTAAAATCTTCCGGCTTGTCCAGCCATTCAATAAAAATATCGAGCTTTGAAATATCTTTATTAAATATTTCATTACTCCCGATGTAAAACCCGGAACCTACTGCCGGGGTTGGGCCAAAAGACTGGAAAGGTTTTGCAGCATCAAGCAATCCCACATCGTTTTGCACGATAACATTTGTTACTTCTTCAACTTCAGCTTTTAAAGTGATCGACTTTATCTCAAGCGACTTCAAATATTCATAAGGATTGCTTTTTTGAACAAGCATTACTTTAAAAACAGGCCAATCCGTTACAAACAAACCGCCAAGTTTGGCTTTGTCATATTTTATTATTGAAGGCTGATCTTGTTCAATCAATAACGGAAAGATCAGTTTGTTTTCTTCAATAGTAATTTCTGTATTTAGTTTTGCTTCAATCCATTTCTTTTTCCCGCTGAAATAAAATTTCAAGCTATCGTCATCCAGGGTTTTATGCAGATGATCTTGCGAGTAACCTTCACTTTTAAATTCGAATGTGACCGTTATTTCTCTTTTACCTTCATTTAAGAAAAATATTGGTGAAGCAATCGCAAAACCAATATCAGCATCAATCATTGTAGTTGCATCATCAGCTTTACCTTCCTGAGTTTCGCCAAAGGTCTTCCATTTTTTATCGTCGTCATCAAAATCAGTACCGTTGCCGTCCTTGGAATTTGCAGTTGGAGCCGAATAGATTTTTGTCGACGTAAAATATTCATCTTCCTTTTTATCAAGGAAAACTGTCTGTAAACTTTTTACTTCAGCCTTATTTACGACTATCTCTTTATCTATTCCGTAATAAACTTCAACCCCTGTGTCGTCCTTTCCGGCTTTTAGCAGAGTATCTTTTTTAATTGCATATGAATTCACATTTTTTGCAAGTTGAAAAATTAAATGGACTGTGTCGCTTTGTGCCGATTTTAATTCAAGCTGTAAAAACTCTTTGTAATAAAAGTCGAGATGGCTCTTCGTAAGAGTGTTGATATGATTTTGAGCATATTTGAATAGGTGAAGAAAAGCAAGGAACAATGCAAAGTGAGGTTGATGATACGGGTATTTTGTCAATGCTTCGTTAAAATATTTTGTAGCTTCGCCATTTATTTTTTTTAACGAATTGTAAAACTCTTTGAATACTGCGTCAATGTCGTTAAGTAGTTTACTCAAATCAGATTTGTTGAGTTTTGTATCGTAAACTGTTAGAACCGTTTTATCATCAATTTCCCATATCTCGTCCAAATCACTTTTACTTAAATTGATCAGTTTTTTTGTTTCCGAACCATCATCGTAACGTAAACCAATCAATTTATTTAGCGCTTCAGAAAGTGAAGATTTTATTGTTATTTCAAGGTCTTTTCTTAAACTGATTTCATCTATTGAGTTTTCGTACCAATAATTAATATCTCCGGCAATCATTGCTATTCTAAACGTTAAATTTTCTACTGATGAGATATTTACTTTATTTGATCCCGCTTTTCTAATTTTAGAAAAAACTTCTTCTTTTTCTTTCTCGTATTTATTCTTTTCCCATTCATAGTTGGTTTTCGAAACCATTGAAATCAATGTAGTAATATCACATTCAATAAAGGCCAACCAATCTTCAGTTACTCCGTTTACATTATTCGAATCATAGAATCTCACATAAGTTGAATACTTACGCGCAAACAAAATTAAATCCTCAAGTTCCCTCTCGTCAATGAGGAAGTAAGTGGGCTTGAGCATTTCAAGCAATCGTTGAGCCTGGCTTGTACCATCCCTTTGCAAAGGATTTAATGTTCCGCATTCACATAAATTAATCATGTGTTTATATCCGATCCTTCATTTAAATAAAACGGGTAAACATAGTTAAACCGTGTATTCGTAGTTGCAATCGTAAAGTCGATTGTTATTCTAACTTCACCTTTTACGTCTGTTGATGAATCTATTTTAACTTCATTTAATATTACTCTCGGTTCATGGTAAAGTATTGCATCTTTAATCAAATCTTTCATATATGTTATGAGCGTAATATTTATCGGTTCAAAAAGTAGCCTATCCATGTTGCACCCGTAAGTCGGCTGCATAATTCTTTCGGTCACTCGCGTTGAAAGCAAAATCTCAAGGCTGCTCATTATATCTTCCTCATCCGATAATAAAGCAACGCCTTTTGCACCTTTGTTAAAGTCAACCGGGAAAGCCCAGCCTGTTCCTAAAAAAGATTTATTTTCGCTATCGCTTTTCATTTGTTATCCTATTATTACAGTCGGCAGACCCACCGCCGGTGCGGCACCGCAAGCGCAGATATCTCCAACTCTCAATGCCGGCTTGCCACCAATTAAAACCGTCGTACTGCCCATAGTAAAAGGGCTCACTGTAGGTTGATGTACAATAGGCGGCAACGGACAAGTATGCATATCTCCCAATACTGCCGCAGGCATTCCGCCAATTAGAACTGTCGGAACACCGGGGCCGGTTACGACACCGCCGTGAGTTGATAAATCTGTTACCCTAGCTGCGGGAGGCATTTTAATTCCTTAATTTATTTGTACAACAGAACCTTTGAGAACAGCGGCTGCACCGGTTGACATTTCAGCACCTGCACTTCCCTCTGCTTTAAATTGTGCGTTGGCTGATATTGTAATATTCGTGCCCTCAATTTTTACATCGCCAACAGCTTTTAAAATCAAATCTTTTGCAGACTCGATCGTAATACCGTCCGTATTAAACGTTGCTTTATTGCCATTTTCGTCTTCAATAGTAATTACCCCCTCGTCCTCATCTACAGTAATTTTTTTACCGGCCGGTGTTTCCAAAGTCCAGCTCTTTTTCTCATCATTAAAAATCATTTTCATTTCGCTTCGAGTTACAAAACCTTTTTCATTGTTTGCATCCTCAGCAGTTAACGGAGCCGGTTTAGCACTACTGTTCACCATTCCCAGAATTACAGGGTCGCGCGGGTCATCATTTATAAAACCGACAATTACTTCATCTCCAATCTCAGGCAGGAAAAACGATCCTCGGTTATCTCCGGCATCGAGTGTAGCGACGCGCGCCCAGAGGCCGTTGTTCTCATTATCAATAACCGGAATTTTTACAAGTACCCTGTTCTCGCCGTCAGGGTCTTCTTCAAGTTGAACAGCAACACCAATTTGAAGCCCGTAAATGTTGGGCACTAACCCTGCTGCAGGTCTATCAACAATATCTTCTTTATTATAGAACCACATATCCGAGTAGCCGAATTGCACATCCGTTTCCCAGTTCTCAGGATTTATTTGATGACGAATACCGCTTACCAAAACATTGCCGTTGAATCTGTCGCCAACTCCTTTCAGTTCAATCATGTCTCCGGGTTTTACTCCTGCAAAGCCTTGGAATTTAACTCTCCCGGTGATACGGGCAATTTTGCTTTTTATATTTTTTGCATCTGCCCAGCTTTTTATCTCTGCATCTTCAACGTTTCCTGAATGCTTTAAAGTATATTCCGATAAACCAATAACGTCCGCCAAATCCGATGAAGAAATATTGCCGTTTTCAACCACGCCGGGATCGGATGCTTCTTCTTCAATAAACTCCTGATCTTTGTAAAGCCATGAATGACTTTTAACAGATTCCAATTGTGTCCGTGCATCCATCTCCGCTTCGAACTCCATCATAGTTGATCCGTAAACCAATGTAAGTACAGCATCACTACTTGTATCCGGCTTTTTAACAATTAGTTTGCCATCGTCAGGAAGAACTATTTGACTATTCATGTCAGCGCGTGAAGCAACAAAATCCCAATCAGTTGAATAATGCTGCACCATCTCTTTGTGCTGCAAATCTGTTGATTCAACATCTTTTTCGAGACCGTAATTGCCAATCACTTCCTCAATAATTTCACTGTCTGTGCTGTCGTAATAAATCAATCCTTTTCTTCCGACAGTCATTTTAACCGCTTTGTCTTTTGCTTCGATAACCAGCAGCGACGGCTTAAATTTCCGTACCTTCAACCCGTGCTTGATAATAATTCCTTTAAAAATTGTTTCGTTGCTTTGATGATACCCTGCCTGCACCTCTATTTCATTTCCCGGTTTAAAGTCATCGGTGTTACTGATCGGGAAATCTTCAGTTGCCGGATCACCATCAATAACAACTATCTTTGCACCGGATATTCTATTGAAAGATTTATTTACATCCACCGAAACAACTTGATAAGCTGTATTCAATTCACTGCCGTCAATCAGTATTTTCATTGTCGGCAGATCAGACGGTGCCGGTGTCGGTATTACTCTTTCGTTAGCCATTATTATTTTCGCTGTTTACAACAGGAGGAAAAATTAAAGTATCCTCTGTTTTTAAATTTCTGAAATTGGATAGTTTGTTCGCCTTTGCTAATTGTATGTAATAGTTTTTATCACGGTACATTTTATAAGCCATTATTGGAAGTTTGTCTCCATCTTTTATAACTCTATAGTGTGTTAAGTCCGGCGAAGACTTTCTTTCTTCAGCAGCTCTTTTTGTATCTTCAATATTTTCCGAAAATGTTGCGTTAATCTTTGCTCTAATCGGAGTCGCGTCAGGTTTAAATAATGTGTAAGTGACATCGGCAGTCTTTAAGACACATTTTGAAATCAACGTACCCCAAGAAAGTTTTAAATAACGGGGTCTGTGTATTTCGCCGTCAAGTTTGTAACACACATCCAAGAACCATTCAACATCGGATTCAACATCCGTATCCACTCCGGAGACGCCTGTGCCGTCAATTGTAAACTCAAAAGTGAATTCACGAGGTTTCATTTTATCGAAGACTTGCGCACTCCCCGATGAGCCTTTGCCCTGAGCATCCTGGAAAAGTATCTCATATTTCAGAGTATACTTTTCCGGGTTGAACATCACTTCGTAAGTATCTACAGGATCGCCCTCATATTCTGCAGATTGATACGCTTCGATTAAAAACTTTTTTAGTTCGCCCGACATTATCTTTCACTTTTGTCTTTTAAAATTTCCAGCACCTGGTCAACGCATTCCATTACGATCTCTTCCTTTTCAAGCTTCTTTTCTTCTTTCGGTTTCTGCGTTTCTTTATGCTTTGTATTAATAACCGCTTTTATTACTATTTCGTTAATTAGTATCGGCATTTGCTTTTATAACCTGGTTCTTCTAAAGTATTGATAAGCAAGTTCAAGTGTTTCAACTACAATTGAGTTATCGGTAGATTTGAAATCCGATATTGACCATTTAATTGGGTACGCATTTATAAAGCTGTATGTGTCGGCAACCGGTTCGTGTTCTTCGTTTAATAAAGTTACGTTTACTGTTTTAGTTTCAAACTCGAAATTCTCAATTGCGTTTTTACACCAATCAATAAGCTCGGAATTAACAAATAATCCTCTCTTGAGAACAAGGTTTGAATACTTAGCACGACCGGGGAAGCGATGACTAAAACGGTTCTCGCCTCCCTCAACTAATTCTTCAACACCAAGTTCCGCATTTAAACCGGATACCTCTTGAAATCTCGTATCATCCGAATCGGATGAAATAGATTCAAACTCAACCCGGAAATGAAAACCTACCGGGGGATAATATGAAGGCATTTAATTACCCGTTTTCTATTGTTAAACCTTCGTGCGCAATCTCAATAGATTCAATAGCAACCTCGTTGCCAGTTGCTTTTAATCCGGGACCTTCAACTTTAACCGGGAATGCGCTCACTGCTTTCCATGTCATTACCGGTTCGTGATTTTCATTCATCAAGCTTATTGTTAAATCTCTTCTTTCAACTTTGTTAAGTTTTGTTGTGTTCAGCCAATCATAGAATTCGTTGTCTGCAGGTAATACGCCTCTCTTAAGTGTTATGTTGCCGTACTTAGGTATTCCCGGCATTTTGATGCTCGAATAAACCGGACTCAAGCCGTCACGGTATTCTATCATTTGTACTTCGATGTTAAGGCCGGATACTTCGGCAAATCCAAGGTTTGTACCGCCCCATTGAACTTGAAAATGAAATACTGGTAATGGATAGTCTGCCATTTTATTTCATCCTTATTTTAATTTTATTTTCAATTTTATGATTCAATCATTTTATGTGAAAATTTAAGTATGATAAATTCAGCAGGCCTTACAACGGCCATACCGATTTCGACATTCATTCTTCCTTCAAGAATATCTTGTTGAGTCATGGTTGTACCCAATCCGACTTTTACAAAGAAAGAGTCGTCCGGTTTAGCTCCTTGCAAAGCACCATCTTTCCATTTTTGTATCAAATAGTTTTCTATCATCGCTTTTACTTTAATCCATGTATTCGCATCGTTCGGCTCAAACACTGCCCAATAAGTTGATTTCTTTACAGACTCTTCAACCATGTTAAAGAAACGTCTCACCGGCACATAGCGCCATTCGTTATCATTACCCGCTAGTGTGCGTGCACCCCAAACAAGAATTCCCTTTCCAGTAAAGGCTCTAATTGCATTTATAGACTTACCGGCTGTTACATCAACATTTAAGTCTTCCTGTTCATCGTTATCGATTGTTTCGGTTAAACCGGTAACATCTGAAATACTAACGTTTGCAGGAGCTTTCCAAACTCCGCGTGATTCATCAACGTAAGCATAGATGCCCGCGATTGCACCACTTGGCGGAAGTATAGTAGCTGAAGAGTTTAATTTTTTAATTATGCCTTTAAATACCGGGTGTGAATCATAAAGAGCTGTTTCGTAAGTTGATTCATAAGTATCTGCGGCACTTACTAATTGACTTACAACAGCGTTTACTGTTGTAAAAATATTTTCGAGATATTTTAAACCGCTTAGCTGCTTGTCGGTATTAGAGGTTCCTGTAAAAATTGTCGCATCTGCTGCAGGATTATTCGCATGTGTTTTATCAAATATGCTGTCCCAGTTAGTTGAAGCAACAGTAATTACTGTCTCATATAAATTATATGATCCGGTTAAAGCTGAATCCGCACCTTTATCATAAGCAATTAAAGATGTCATTGCTGCTTTTAACGTACTGGAAATTAGATTGTCTGCATCAGTTTTTAAGCTGGAATTTTCAAGAGATGACCCGACAGCCCAGTCGTCAATTTTATCAACAAGGCCATAAATGAAAGTAAAAATAGCTTTGTATTTTGTAGCATCAGGTGCAGCTTTGAAAGCATCGACTGTGGCTGTATATTTTGCTTTTAAAGTGGGTTCAGTACCATTTAGTGTATCAATATCGGTATCAATTGTGTTAACGTCTGCTACAGCATCGTCAAGGCTGTCCACATAACCTTGTACGGTTGAGTCGGATGTTAAATTTTTCATTGTGAGAGTAGTGCCGCCTCTTGTTGTTTTCCCTTTGATATCTCTATAATGAACATCTTTACTTAAGTTTGTTTTAAGCCATGGTGTGTAAGCAGCACCATATTTAAGATTGTTCATTCCGATGTTGTCTCTAAAATCATCAACACCTTCTTCCCAATCAAAAGTTGGATCAGCATCTTTTGATTCCATTAAATCAAAGATTGAAAAGCGATCCATTAAATCCGCACACTGTGATAAAGCTTTAGTCTGCACCGAATAAAGATCATCACTTTCAAGCAGAACTGCATCCGGGAAAAGGATCATTGTTGGTTCGTCGTATTTTTTAAGTGCAGTGATGCCTCCTTCAAGGTCATCTTTTTCAATATCATCACTGTACGATCCAACCGAAATAATATAGCACTTACCGCCTCCGTTGTTAAAGAACATACGAAGGCTGTCGTACATATAGTAAGTCGCATCCAGCGTGTGTGATGAAACCTCGTTGTTTTCATCCAGCTTTATTTCGGTTACTGAAACTGGCGGTGCTCCGCCGAATAATTCCTTGTATTCAAGAAGAGAAGTAACTTTCGTCGGAACATTCCGGAGATCGTCGGTATTAAATTCGGTTGCTTTTTCGGTATACCCTATAAAAGCCGGAATGGCCGTTTCTACTTCCGCTACCGAAGGCGGAAATATTGATATTTCTTCGACGTAAACGTCGGGAGTTTTGTAAGTTGCCATAACACCTTCT
>JANQIV010000058.1 GCA_028282005.1 Melioribacteraceae bacterium
TTGAGGATAACGTGGAACAATTAGGTTACGGTTTACACGGACAAGTTACACTTACTACTCCCGGCAGACTAAATCCGTTTACAGTTGGTTTAAACGTTAGTTATATGATTTACGGACAGGAAGACAGAAAGGCGCCGTTGAGCACAACTGTTCCTGATGTTACTGTTGATGTAGAAAGAAAAAACAGCATGGTTAATTTTCACTTTATTACACAAGTTTCGCCGTTTGCCGGACAGATAAAACCGTACCTTGAAGGCCTAGCCGGAGGTTCATATATATTTACCGAAACAAGCGTAAAAGGCGACAACCAATTTGGGGAATTTGCAAGTTCAACAAATCATGATGACTTTACATGGAGCGTCGGTTTTGGCGGCGGATTTTTGATTGCCTTAACTGATACCGGTCCTGGCCTTCCGGGTGCAATTTCGCTTGATCTTAAAGCACGTTACATGTACGGAGGTGAAGCTGAGTACTTAACAGAAGGTGATATCAGAGTAGAAAATGGAAGAACAATTACTACTACCAGAAAATCTAAAACCGACTTTTTATCAATCCATGCGGGCATAGTTGTATCATTGTAAATCCTGGGAGCGTCATTCTGAGGAGCGAAGCAACGTGAGAATCTTTTAAAAAAGATTTCTCGCTTCGCTCGAAATGACAAAAAAAATATTTTTTAATTTCTCAAATTATTCAGCACTAAAAACACTATCCTTCAAACCACTATTTGTCTCTATCGATTTTACGTTTAACTCTATTACTCTTCCCGCTGAGTTTTGAGATAGCTTATGAGCATATTTTACTCCGTCAACTTCTTTATAATCCATAAAATCAATAATTGTTTTCAACTGGTTATCCTGAACTTTAATATCGGAAATATATCTATTCAATAATCCGGTTTCAGTATCATAGTAGTGTGTCCAAATTTCGTCGCCAGGTAAGGTGATTTCGACTCTGTAAGTGTCTCTACCATTAATTGATTCAATTCCGGTTAGTTGCGGGATCATGCCATGGCTTTCAAAATTTAAGAACGGATGTAGAATTGATAAAGCCCTTGTACTTTCTAGCTCTTCACCTTCAAGCGGACTTTCCTGACCCATCGCAACTCGTTTCCCGTTTTTACCGTCATACCATGTTTCCTGATTAAAGAAATTTGATTCAAGCTTTTGCCTGAACATATCCGGTGATTTCTGCATAATTGTAATAGTTAAATTAATCTGGCCGGAAGTTCCTTCTAGCACAGTTGTTTTATCTTTCACTTTATTGACATTCCCTCTGCCGCCAATTGCCGAAATATAATTCTCTATTACAGATTCGACAGTCACACCTTCCGGGATTGCTTTTTGAGATGGATCGTAGTCTTCACCATAAACGTTATAATATTTTATCTTGCCTGTTATGTTGAACTGTTTTAGATTTTCTGCAATCTCATCTGCTTTGCCAACCACAACAATATTCATGTTATTGGGTTTAATATATTTTTTTGCTGTTTCTTTTATGTCTTCAAGTGTAACTGAATTTAATCTTTGCAAATATGATTTATAATAATCCTTCGATAAATTGTATCTTTCCTTGCTCAATGAGAAATTAGCAATAGTGGAGGGGCTTTCAAGAGAACGGGAAAAACTTCCTGTCAAATAATTCTTTGATGTTTGTAACTCTTCTGCGGTTATGCCATCTTTTCTTATTCTTTTTAATTCCTTAATAATTTCAGTAATTGAACTGTCGGTAACCGAATTCCGGACAGTGGTTGAAACTCTGAATTCACCAATTAGTTCGTCAGAACTTAATGAAGTTCGTGCTCCGTATGTGAATCCTTTATCTTCTCTTAAGTTTTGATTTATACGGGATAAAAATGATCCGCCCAAAATGTTATTCATTATTGATATTTTTACTAAGTCAGGATGGCCTTTTGGTAAATCAACAGTGTAACCGATTGCCAATATTGATTGTACTGAATTTGGCCTGTCAACCAAATGAATTTTATTTACAAGGGTTTTGTTCGGTTTTTTATATTCGAAATTTGGAACATCTTTCTTCTCCCATTTCCCAAAATATTTTTTTACCAATTCTTTTGCGTTTTCAAAAGTTATATCTCCAACTATTGCCATCATTGCAATGTTTGGACGGTAAAATGTATCGTAATAATTATTGCACATTTCAAGAGTGATATTTTCAACATTTTCTTCTGTCATTAACTCACCGTATGGGTGATCTTTACCGTAAAGCACGACATCAAAAACATTTGCTGAAATAGCATTCGGATCTTCTTTGTTTTGGGCTAGATTCGATAATGTTCTTGTTTTGATTTTATCCAACTCCACTTGTGTAAAATTCGGATTCAAAACAACATCAGCCATCAAGTCAATGATCTTCTCAGTGTGTTTTGATAATCCTGATGCACTAACTCCGGTTGAAGTTGTTGAAAGTCCCGCCCCGATAAAATCTATTTCTTCGTTAAGTTGATCTTTGCTTCTGTTTTTAGTGCCTGTTCTCAAAAGCTGTCCGGCAAAGCTTACATAACCGATGCTATCTTTTTCAAGTAATGGGTCACGGTCAAGAATTAATGAAAATGAAATCCGCGGAAGTTTATCATTTTCAACCACAAAAACTTTTAATCCGTTTTCTAGTTGAAATGATTTTGCTTCACCTATTTTTATTTCCGGCGCCGGACCCGGTAATGGCCTAATGCTTCTATCTAACTGTGCTTGTAATGTTACAATAAACAATAAAATTAAAATTGATAATTTTTTGAACATTTATTTCTCCAAAATTTTTATTTGAGATAGTCATTTCGAATTCCGATTTATCGGGATGAGAAATCTTAAAGATTTCTCGCTTTACTCGAAATGACAGTTTTCAACCTTCGTTTTCTTCATCTTTTGGTAAATAAAAAAGAACAACTCTGTTATCTTTATTCAAATATTTTTTTGCAACGTTCTGAATATCTTCTCTCGTGACGGACATATATTTTTCAATTTCCGTATTGATTAAATTTGCATCACCGTACATTAAGTGGTAATCTGCAAGGTTTTCAGCTATACCGGCGATAGTCGAAACACTGTTAACAAATCCGCTTTCAATTTGATTTCGGAGTTTTTCAAATTCCTTTTTACTTATCAATTCATTTTTAACTTTGTTCAATTCTACTTGCATTGCCGCTTCTAAATCCTCTGCAGTTATGCCGGCATTACTTATTGCATAGCTGATAAACAAACCGGAGTCTTCCAAATTATATTGGAATGATCCCGACTGCACAGCTTTCTGTTGCTTATCAACAAGCTCTTTATAAAGCCGTGAACTTCTTCCGGTTGCTAATACCTGGGATAACATATCCAAAGCATAAAAATCTTTTGAACCTTGTTCGGGGATTCTATAAGCCTGTAGCACCAAAGGAAGTTGTACGTTGTCGTAAACAACATCTCTGATTTCTGCAGTTAAAGGTGGTTCTTTAATATTTGGGCGGTAAACATTTTCATTTCTTACTTCAATTGATCCGTAATATTTATCAATCCATTCTTTTGTCTGCTCAATTTCGATATCACCTGCAATAGATAGAACAGCATTATTCGGTGTGTAAAATTGTTCGTGAAAATCTGTAAACTCTTGTATAGTAGCACGATTTATATGCTCAAGCGAACCAATCGGTGTCCAATTATAAGGATGCTCTTTATAAGCTCGCACGAAAGTCTCTTCAATTACAGTCCCGTAAGGTTGGTTGTCAATTCTTTGTCTTCTCTCTTCTTTAACAACATTTCGCTGGGTTTCAACCCCCACGCTATCAATAATTAAATTCACAATTCTTTCTGACTCCAGCCACAAACCCATTTCTATTTGATTTGAGGGAAGTAGTACATAATAAAAAGTTTTGTCCTGAGTAGTGTAAGCGTTATTGGCTCCGCCTGCACCTTCAACTATTTTATCGTACTCACCACTTTCAATATGTTTTGTTGAACCAAACATTAAATGCTCAAAGAAGTGTGCAAAACCGGTTCGTTGCGGATCTTCATTTTTTGATCCGACATGAAATGTAGTAGTTATTGCTACAATTGGTGTTGTGTTATCTTGATGCAAAATTACGTGCATACCATTTGATAATTCATACTCAACGTATTCAATTTTTTTACGGTCTGCGCTGTAGAGAAAAACCGTAAAGATCACTAAAAATGCAAAGAACTTTTGCTTCATTTTAATTCCTTTGTAGTTTTTATTTCAGATTGGATTTATAACACCGAAAATATAAAAAAGATGCTAAAATTTAAGTCCATTTCATAATTACTTTGACGTTAAAACCGGGCTCAAGTTTTATCTTCTTCTTTTTCTCAAAAGTTTTTTTGGCGGAGCTGCATTTGTACCGGTTTGTTTTTTCTTTTTTGATTTATCCTTTTTTCTTTTGGAAGATTTCTTTTTTTCAGAAACCTCAACATTAATTTCTCGTCCGTTTCTTTCTTTGTTTCTGAAAGATTTTAAAACATCATCTTCATATTTCCTATCGGTTTCAAAGAATGAAAAATTATTTAGAATTTCAATCTCTCCAATATTAATATCACGGATGCCTGTAAAATCGTTAACCATTCCAATAATATTTACCGGCTTAATATTATCTCTTTTGCCAAGATTGATAAAGAATCTTGAATATTCTGAAGAATCAAGTCTAGGTTGTTTTTCTCGTGACTGCCTATCTCTGGATTGCTTATCGCTTGGGGCATTTAATTCTTTTGTGTTTTTGTAATATGCCAAAAATCTGTTGAATTCAAGTGACACAAATTTTTTGATTAATTCTTCTCTATCAAGCCATTCAAGTTTTTTGAAAATGTTCGGAAGAAAAGATTCAATCTCGGAATAATCGACAACAACTTTTTCCATTCTATCGATCAAATGATAAAGCTGCTTTTCACATATTGCTCTGCCGGATGGAATTTCTTTTAACTCAAAATTTTTGTTCAGCAGTCTTTCGATATCTTTTATTTTCTTTTTTTCACGCATATTTGCAATTACAATCGATGTCCCGGTTCGTCCGGCTCTGCCTGTCCTTCCGCTGCGGTGAGTATAAATTTCAAGCTCGTCCGGCAAGTTGTAATTTATGATGTGAGAAAGATTGTCAACATCCAAACCGCGTGCAGCAACATCCGTAGCCACAAGTAATCTCAAATGCTTAATCCTGAATTTGTTCATCACATTGTCACGTTGGGCCTGTGACAAATCACCGTGCAGCGAATCTGCATTGTAGCCGTCTTTAATAAGCATATCGGCTACTTCCTGTGTTTCCTTACGGGTTCTGCAAAAAATGATTCCGTAAATTTCCGGGTAATAATCGGCAATTCTTTTAAGAGCAAGGTAGCGGTCTTTCGCGTGCACCATATAATATTCATGCTTTACGTTTTCTGCACCGACATTCTTTTTGCCGATTGTAATCTCAATGGGATCGTGCATGTAATTTTTTGAAATTGCCAAGACCTCTTTGGGCATTGTCGCAGAAAAGAGAAGTGTGTTTTTGTGTTCAGGTGTATTTTGCAGAATCGCTTCCAGTTCATCTCTGAAGCCCATATTCAACATTTCGTCAGCTTCGTCGAGAATCACTGTATCTATTTTTGAAAGCTTAACAGCTTTTCTTTTTATTAAATCAAGCAGCCTGCCGGGAGTTGCAGAAATTATCTGCGCACCTTGCTTAATCATTTTTATTTGGCGTTCCATACTTGATCCGCCGAATACGGCAGCTACTTTTACACCTTTTTTATATTTAGAAAAACTTATTAAATCATCTGCGATCTGCACGCACAATTCACGGGTAGGACTTAAAATTAAATATTGAACATGATTTTTATTTGTTTGGGTATTCTGAATTATTGGTAATCCAAATGCAGCAGTTTTACCGGTTCCGGTTTGTGCGAGTGCTACAATGTCACCCGATACTTTTTGAATTAACTGCGGAATAACTTCTTCCTGCACCGGCATGGGCTTTACAAAACCTAATTCCTCGATTGCGTCTAAAATATTTTTCTCTACACCTAACTCAGCGAAGCTTATCATTACTTACCTTAAAATTATAAATTGATAACGCAAGTTACGCAATTAGTAATGAATGAGAGCATAAAAAAAGGCAGACCGTCTTGATCTACCTCTCGAATAATATTGTAGGACAGACAGTATATCTGTCCTAATAATTAATCACCATGCATAACCGATATCAAATCTAATTGCCGGTGCTGTCCCGTCGTAGTTTGATAAGTCGTCGTCATCATGCTCAACATTTCCCATATAATAATCAAGTCCGATTCCGAATCCCATTGCAAATTGTTCGCCTGGGAACCATTGCCAGCCCGCTAAAACACCAACTGAAAATGGGTTGGTTTTTGTATCTCCGGATTTTATGCTATTGAAAGCTAAGTTCGGCGCAACATAAAATCCGCGAAGATTATTTCCTTTAGGATAGAAACGTGCTTCCAGGTTAAAGCCGAATCCGTCAATGCCTGAAATTGTTGGAGCTTGAATTCCACCTCCAACTACCAGATTTTCATTTACTTTTTGGAAATAAGAAATATTATAAAACAAGATAAACTTAAGTGGGTTTACAACAAACATGTGATTACGCGGAGTTATGTCTTCACTTTGAGAGATGGTGACTGACTTGGTGAAAGTTGTGTCTCCTGTAACTTTGTCTATTGTTGTTTTTGTTTCTTCTGTTCTTTCTTGAGCGAAAGTATTTAAGCTTAAAAATACCGTTAATACTACTGCTGTTATTAAGGTTTTCATGATTCCCCCGTTTTTATTTATGATTACTAATCTATTTTTCAATTTGTTTGCCGTTAGTAATCTGTTTATTAGCTAGACAGTGAAGATTGAAAAAAGGGTGACAACGAGAGAAAATAAAAATTGATCAGTGTTTTTTCCAAAGTTATTGTAACTCGAGGGAATTTCGTTATTATTGATAGTTAATTGAAAAGGCAGACTAGTAATCTGCCTGTTTCAGATGATATTCTAAGAACAACATAATTGAATTATTTATGATTGTAAACCATCATCCACTGAATGCCAAACTTATCTTTCAGCATAGCAAACTTTGACTCACCTTTTGTTTCCGGCAGTGGCATTATTGCTTGCCCACCGTCTAAGAGTTTGTCGTAAACATCTTTTTGTTCTTCTTCGTTTTCAAATGTAGTAAATAACGAAAAATTTCTTCCTATAACTGTTTCGTAGCCGGGCATATCATCGGAAGCTCTTATTGTTATATTGTCTGCCTTCAATTCCGAATCAAATATTCTGTGTTTATTTTCATCTTTTACTTTAAGAGGCGAATCCTCAACTGTCCGCATGTAGGATATTTCGCCGTTTAGGCATTCTTTATAAAAGTTCATTGCTTCTTTGCAGTTGCCGGGAAAGATAAGGTAAGGTATGAGGTTTTTCATATTTATGCTCCTGGATTTTGTTGAGTTGAAATCTTTTGTGATTTGAGTGCAAAAATAGATGCTAATTTGTGTAATGTCGTCAATCCCTATATAAATTGACAAGCAAATTCAGACTTTTGTAAAAACCCTTTGAAAAAGAGATTTAATTTTCAGTTGCTATTCTTTGCTAAGATTCGTTTAAGGCGTTTGAGCGAAATTCGGATGGGGTTGTACCGGTGTGTTTCTTAAAAAAAGAATTAAAAGATGTTTTATTATTGAAGCCGACTTCGTGTGCAATACTTAGTAACGTATATTGTTTGCTTGCGGGATTTGATAAAACTTTCTTTGCTTCTTCAATTCGTAGTTCATTAATGTAATCGAAAAAATTCCGGTTCAACTTCTCATTAATGATTTGTGAGAGATGGTGCGAAGATATATCCAGTTTTTGCGCAAGATCAGAAAGTTTTAAATTATTGTTCTTATATAATTTTTCTTTTTCCATAATCTCATTGAGAATACTCAGATATTGCCCGGCTTTTTCGGAAGAAAGGGTAGATTTCTCATATTTTACGCCGTTAGATTCCGAAGAATGTATTTCCGGCTTCTGAAACGCAGTATATCCTATTGCGTAAATAAAAACAGTAACAGAAGAAATAAGTGAAAGGTCGATAATCTTGTTGTACGGCCCTCCGAGAAAAAATGATAAGTTATATAAAGTCCATGCCCCGAAAAAACAAGCAAATCCAATTGACAATCTTTTAAGCCATTTGAGCCTAACCGTTTTAATTTTTTGATTTGAGATTGTTTTTTTTGTCGACAATTTTTTCAATTGGAAAAATGCTAAGCTTACGTAGATCAATGCATGAGGAAATTGAAACATTATTGATGCCCAATCCAACACACTCATTTGGGAAAAATCTCCCGTAGTGGAATAGAATAAATTTATGATTTTTTCGAGTTTGCTTTCAGTATTGAGTAGATAAAAAGGCATGTAATTCAAAAGAACAATTGCAAATGGAATAAGGTGTAACATAAAATATTTATCCAGCTTATTAGCGCCAGTACTTAAATGTTTGCTGTAATAATAAAAAACAACGCCGAATAAATACATTAGCGGGAAAGCCACCATAGCAAAATGAGGAAATACTAATAGGTATTTTGTCCAATAGGCAACTATTTCCATTAGCCTAACTGAAAAAATTAAAAGGAGAAGTCCAAGGAAACGATTAGCTAATATGTTACCTCTTTTGTGGGAAAAAAAGATAATACTCAGAAAAATTCCTTGAGCCGAGCCTAATAGATGTATTAAATCCCAAAGTCCAAGAGTTGGTTCCATAGTTGCCAAAATTATATCACAACATTTTAATATGCAATTATTTTAGTAATTGGAAAGTTCTCAAGTATTTATAGCGATTTGATTAATGAATCACGTAGTCGCTAAAGACAGACATCTTACCTTGAGTATCTTTGGTTTTTATTTTGTAACTGATTTCATTTTGATTATTGTATGTACTGTCTACAAAAGTGTTTGATGAAGTAAAACCCAATTCTTTCCATTCGTCATTATTTATTTGTTTGAAAATATTATAACCTTCAATATCCGGTTCGGGATTTGCATCCCAAGTTAATTTTGCTATTTCGTTTTCCTTTTTCACTTTCAGATTTCTAGGTTTTGAAGGAACGGCGTCAATGGGATTTCCCAAATAAATCTTCACTCGCAAATTATTGTTTTCGTCTTTGCTCAAAAGTTCAACAGCGAAATTATCATTGTCAGTGCTGGGGTTGCTCCATGGTGAAAAAACATT
>JANQIV010000104.1 GCA_028282005.1 Melioribacteraceae bacterium
ATTTCATCCTGGAGCAAATGTAAAAAGAGCTGGTGATGATTCTCTTTTCGCTACTACTGACGGTATTGTGAAATTTGAAACTAGAAGAGATAATAGAAAATTTATTAGCGTTTACGAAGCGTAAATAAGTTTGTAAATAGATTTTTATAACCCCTCATTTCAGAGGGGTTTTTTTATGTTCCAAATAATACCATCCTAATATTTATTCTTAAATCAACTTTTATTCATATCTCAAATTATTAACCGGATTATTTAATGCTGCTCTAGTTGTAATGTATATGATTGTAATAACAGCAATTGATAAAGCGGTAATGCCTGTTGATAGGTAATAACCTATGTGTAAATCGATTTTTACAACAAAATTCTGCAACCAGAAAGAAAGGACATAATGTGAGACCGGCCATGCAACAATATTGGAAATTAATACCCAAGCTAAGTAATCCTTTAACAAAAGAATATTTATTCCGGAAACTGTTCCGCCAAGAACTTTTCTTATCCCAATTTCTTTGGTCCGTCTAAGCACTGCAAAAAGAGTTACGGCAAAAAGCCCCATTGCAGAAAGTATTATAGCCAGTAATGCGGAATAAATTAGAAGGGTATTATTTATCTCTATTTCTTTATACATTTTGTCAAATAACTCATCTACAAAGGAATACTCATAAATGAAATCAGGCAAAAAATCTTTTATGGTCTCTTCAATTCCTTCTATTGTATTTTGTAAATTCTTTGTTTTTATTTTAGCTGCCATAATATTTATTCGATCTGAATAATTTGTTAGAGCAAGGGGACCGATATTTTGCTCAAAGGAGGAAAAGTTAAAATCAGCAACCACTCCGATAATTTTTAATAATCTGCCGCTGTATTCAAGTTCTCTTTCGAGGGCTTGATGAGGAGTCAAATTCATCATCCGTATAAATTTTTCATTTAAAATTACGGCTTTGCGGTCAGGCGGAAAATTCTCTTTAAAACCTCTTCCCGCAATTAATTTCATCCCGAAAGTTTTAATATATCCTGGTTGAATTCTATTTTCACTAAAACTTATATTCTCACCGCTAAAGCCTTTTATTTTTCCAAGCTGTCCGCTTTTGCCTATTCCCGGTATGCTTTGCGACCCTGATACTGATGCTATCTCAGGAATTTGTTCGAGTTTATTTTTGATTGCTTCATATTTTTCAGAATCTTTATAATTAAAATAAACTATTTGCTCAGGGTCAAAACCTAATTCCTGTTCTTTCATAAATTGTACTTGAGAGTAAATAACAATAATTGAAGATAGCAAGGTGATTACTATGGCAAACTGAACCATTACCGTGAGAGGCACCAGTCTGCTGAACTTTCCGCCGCCTGATTTATTCTTTAAAATATTTACGCACTGTAGTTTGGCAATTCTTAAGGCCGGAAAAACCGCCGAACAAACAGCGATCATAATAGACAAAAATAAAATGCCTCCAATTATCCATGGGTAGGAATTGAAATAAACTTCAAGGTTTCTGTTAA
This sequence comes from Melioribacteraceae bacterium, assembly GCA_028282005.1. GTDB lineage: Bacteria > Bacteroidota > Ignavibacteria > Ignavibacteriales > Melioribacteraceae > JANQIV01. The sequence goes on from JANQIV010000104.1 coordinate 1,498, forward strand.
CAAGTATACCGAATTTGTTTAATGTTAAGCCCGTAATTACAATGCTTGCAACTGCTGAAAATAGTGCTATCACTATTGCTTCGCTTATAAACTGTGAGAGAATTGAATTTCTGCCGGCGCCAACAACCTTCCTAACCGCAATTTCATTAAACCTATTTTGAAATTTTGCAGAAAGTAGATTTATAAAATTCAGCACGGCAATGAAGAGAATTGCTGCAGCTATGATTATGATAATATACACAAAGTTAAGATTCCCCTTACCGGACAATCCCCGGAAAAGTTCCGAACCCTTTAAATGAATATCTTCAAGCGGGATAATACCAGCGTGGCCGTCATATCCAATTTCTCTTCTGTGTTCGTTAACTTTTTCAAAAATACCGGAAACAAGATTCATGGATAATTCCGGGTCGGCAAATTCTTGTAGCTTGAAATAAGTTAAAAACTCGTCCCCGCCGAAACGGTCAAAAATTGGCTGTGAATAATGTGAAAGTAAAATATCATACTCAAGATGGGAGTTTGCCGGAACGTTTTCTATTACTGCTGCAACACTGTAAATACGGTCCTCAAAAAAGTTACTTATAAATTCTAGATTTTTACCGGTTACATCGGTCGTCCCCCAGAACTTTAAAGCAGTTTCTTCAGTAATTATAGCCGAAGAAGGATTACTCAAAGCATTTGTTAGATCCCCTGCGATATGGGACTTGGTGAAGACATTGAAGAAACCTGAATCTGCAGAAAAAATGTTCAAATTATTGTATATCTGCTTGTCTATTTTTATTAAATCTCTTCCGAATTTGTATAAAGACGTTGCAGATTCAATAGACGGTTCTTCGCGTAAAGCCGGTGCTAAGGCTCTAATAACAATGCCGTATCCTTTGTTATTGTCTTTTGAATCGTCAAATTTAGTATATACTCGATAGATTCTATCGGAGTTATCGTGGTACTTATCATAGCTGGTTTCAAAATGAACATAAATTATTATTAAAGCTGCGGCGGCTATACCAAAGCCTAAACCTGCAATACTAATGATTGATATTAACTTTTCTTTCACAAGATTCCTAAAACCGATTTTGAAGTAATTCCTAAACATAGCTATGCTCCATTGCAATGAGTTTGAATAATGAAGGGGGACTAAAATTATTATTTGCCCAATGATCCAAAAAAGCGCATTGAAACTTCCTTGATCGGAAAGTCTTTCAAGATATTCTTCTTCAGTATCGCCGATAACGGCTTCGGGATGATTGTTGACCAGAAGAAAACTTATTATTTTTACAAAAATTTGTGGCATTATTTATCTTCACCAAATGATAAGTTGGGCATTTTACTCCAAAGAGTATTGTGGGCCTTTTGCAGTTCAGCTAATCTTTCCAGCCCTCCTTTAGTAATTTCATAGCACCTTTTGGCTCTACCTCCTCTTTCCGGTGTTATTTTCCCGGTAAAGGATTTTACTAACCCTTTATTTTCCAAGCGGTCAAGCGGGACGTAAACCGAACCAATAGACCAATATTTTCCTGTAACTTCAGCAAGTTTTTTCCTTATGTTATTTCCGTATGCTTCTCCCTCTATTTGGTAAAGAACAAGCAAGACAAATTCTTCTGGGCGTGATAAGTATTTTTTCAAAATTTCTCCATTTCTTCTAATCTATAGAACATTTGACGGGTAAAATTGAAATATGTTCTAATTTACAGAACATATAGGAGAATAATTATAGCAGGTTCATTAATTTTCCTTTAAAACAACAAACCCTCCGGTTGGAGGGTCTGCTGATAGAGTAATTATAAAAAAATTAGAAGCCTAATCTTTCCATATCGCCTACAACATTTTTTACAGCATTTACTGAGTTTTCAAGCATAGACTTTTCAGTTTCATCAAGTGATAATTCTATTACTTTTTCAACGCCGTTAGCACCTAAAACTGCAGGTACGCCAAGGTAGAATCCATCTAATCCGTATTGCCCTTCGCAGAAAGCGCATGTTGGTAATAATCTTTTTTGGTCTTTAAGAATTGATTCAGCCATTGCTACTGCAGATGATGCAGGTGAATAAAATGCGGAACCGGTTTTTAATAATTTTACAACTTCGCCACCTGCCACTTTTGTTCTTTGAACCATGGCATCCATAACTTCTTTTGCTTTTTCTTTGTCTCCTTCATATTTCAATTCTAATAATTCTGTTACCGGAACCCCATTTACATTTGCATATCTCACAAGAGGAACCATTGTATCACCGTGTCCGCCTAGTACCATTGCATTTACATCTTTAACTGATAAGCCTAATTCCCAAGCTATAAAAGTAGAAAATCTTGATGAATCTAAAACTCCGGCCTGACCCATAACTTTGTGGTGAGGAATTCCTGAAACTTTTTGGAAAAGTGTAACCATCGCGTCAAGTGGGTTTGAAATTACAATCACAAATGCATTAGGTGCATTCTCCCCGACACCTTCTGCTACTTGTTTCATAATTTTGGCATTTGTTGTTAAAAGATCATCCCTGCTCATTCCGGGTTTTCTAGGTAAGCCTGCAGTAATAATTACTAAATCTGAGCCCGCCATATCTTTGTAATCATTTGTTCCCGATAAACTAACATCAAATCCATCAACTCTTGAAGCCTCTGCTATATCAAGAGTTTTACCTTGAGGCATATCTTCAACGATGTCGAATAAAACTATATCTGCTAATTCTTTTAGAGCTATCAACTGGGCAAGTACTCCGCCAATTTGCCCTCCACCAATTAGTGCAATTTTTTTTCTACTCATAATTGTATCTCCGAATTATTAATTAAAATTTAATGTTGTATACAGAATTTTGTATCAATACATGAAATGATATTTTATAATAAAGGAAAATGGAAATTATTTCAGACTTAAAAATAGAATTGCTTCAGTCCCATCCGGACCAAAGTTATATTTTAAATCATCAACAAAATTCTTAATAATATGAATTCCTCTGCCACTGTCCTTTAATATATTTTCAGGTTTTGTGGGATCGGGTACTTCTGAAACTTTAAATCCGCTTCCCTGATCTTTGAAGGAAACTTCCATTACTTCTTCAGTAATAGTAACTTTGATTTTAACAATTTTATTTGGGTCAGATTTATTTCCGTGAACCACACTGTTTGATGCAGCTTCGGAAACTGAGAGAGCTAAGTTATTAAATTTATCAGGATCCAAATTAACTTTTTCAGCTATATCAATTACGTACATTTCTATTTCCGGGAGTAATTCAGGATTACTCGGAAATTCTTTTTCAAATATTTGTTTTGCCAAAATTAATTCCTAGAAATTGATATAAGATTATTAAATAAAAAATATAATTACTGATTAAAGAATGCAACAGATTAATTATGATCAATTATCAATTTTTTAAAAATTCCAATCCATTCTTAAGTTTAAATTAGCAAGCTCGCGAGTCTCATTTTTTTCATTATTAATAAATTCATAATAACCATAAAGCCTAACAAATAATTTATTGTTCATCATCAAAACAAATTCGGTCATTGGCCCAATGCTTGTGTATTCGGTGTCAGGAACTTTATTACTTTCATTATCATAATTGAATGTTTTTAAGGAAAACATTCGCAAACCCACTGCAAATTTTAGTGAAGAGTAATAATAAACAAACTTTGGTTCTGTGTAAATCTCTTCTAAAAATCTTACCGGTTTTCCGGAAAAAGATGACCAAACAAAATCACCTTGTTCAGAAAGTTTGACATAACCGTCAAAATCAATGCCCAGCCTTCTTGTAAACATTAAAGTAGATGAATCTTTAATAGCCAATTGACGGAAGGAGAAGCTTCTAAAATTTGGTGAAAGATCTTCAAAATCAAATGAAGTGTAATTTACAGAAATTTCAGCATCAAGGTTTGTTCTAAAATTTTTTCCTTTATAAGCTCCACCACTTGAGAACTTAAGCGATCTACGGATATTATTGTTCGAACTTCTCTCTGAAAATATATAAACAATTTTATTTAAGCTTCCCTCAAGGTTTACGTAAAAATCAAATAAATAATTGAAATTATACATGTACAAAATTCTACCGATTGAAAGAAGTTCGTCGCGGTCATCAAAATTTTCTTCGTGGGGAGTGTCATAAACCAACTTGCGGTGGTAAAGGCTGAAAGCTAAATTCTGTTTTTTTGTTATTTTAAAATTACTTGAAATAGCAACAGTAGTAAGTTGCGATTTATTATTCTTTCTTGATTCTGAATCTTTCTTTTCTTCAAATTCTACCGGATCAGCATCTTCTAAATTCTTTGCAATGTGCTTTTCATCCCTTTCATTAAAAGAAAGCCTAAGTGAAGAACTAAAGCTCTTTGCAACATATCTTAAATTACCTGCAAACTCAATTCGCAATTCTTCAACTTTGGAATCAAAGGAATTTGAAGATATGTTATTTAAATCTACGTACTTTGTTTCACGGTCAATTTCACGCCAATTTAATCTGCCAATTACATCAAATGAAATTGCCGAGGCTGGGTCAAGAAAAGAAAGTGCTTCTTGAATTGAATAGTTTGATTCTATTCTGCTTTGAATATTATTTCTGATATCAAATAAGTTTTGTAAAGATGAATCTGCATTAAAGTAAAAATCTTTTCTTCTTTGGGAAACTGATGCACTAATATTGTTGAAAAATGTTTTTTCAAATACATTACGCAAATTAAAATTGAAGAATCGTAAAGTATTTTTTCTGGGGGAAATATCTTCATTTTGAAATTTTAAATCAGAACTTAATTCAAATTCATTGAACCTAAAACGATTAATAGTAGCCTCAGTTCCATAGATCAGTCCAATATCATCTTCTCCAATTTGTTCATTTTTTGATAGCCCCACAAATGGTATAAAGTTTACTTTTTCTCTTGGGGCATATTTTAGAAATGCTGATGAATTAAAAATAGAAACTTTATTAATCGCAATTTCGCGGTTATCCGAAAAGACATTATTGTTAACCAAAAAACCTGCCTGAAGTTGCGGACTGATTTTGTATTCACCGATAAAGGAAAGTAGCTGTTCGTCTCTAATGTTATTTAGATTTGACCTCACGATGGTTGATCTGAAATTCTCTTTCAATCCAACAAAGTATTGTTTGCCCGTAAAATTATAGTCCAATTTAGAATTGAAATTGTAAGTGTTGAGTTGTTTATCAAAAAAAGCAGAAAGCCCTTTCACCTCATAATTGCGGGTAAGAAAACTTAAGCTGTCCCGCACTGATTGAGCGTTTACTGAAACAAAAAAAAGAAGAAGAAATAAAGTTTTAATTCTCAAATTATTTTATCAATTCCGGCTGATTGTAAAAGAATTTAAATCTGTAAAAGTATTTGGATCATCCTCGTTTTTGGTAAAAGCTGCTACTCTCCAAAAATGTTCTTTGAATGGAACAACTAAATTAACAGTATTAAAGAAAATTGTTACTTCAGCATTAGTTTCAGGTTGATTCAAATTAAATTCGTATTTAGTACCGATATTTTCGTTTGTTAATATAAAGATTTTATAATTGGCTTTTTTTGAGGAAGTTCTAAATTTAAATTCCGTAAAGTCGGAACCATTATAATTATTAGCGGGAAAAATTACTTCCGGTTTGTTTAAAACAAAGTCTGAAATTATTGATGTAGGGTTACTTTTGAGATTACCATTGTCAACAGTAACTATCCGGTAGAAGTATTCTGTTAAAATCTCAATTTCATTTTTATCTACGAAGAAAGGATGGTCAGAGAATCCAACTAACTTTGTGGAATCTACTTCAAAATTACTTACCGTATCTCTGTAAACTTCGAAACCTAAAATATCTGTCTCACCGGTACCAAACCAGTTTAAAGCTATTGAAATAGAATCGTCCCAGTTTCTTGCATTTATACTTATACCGGTTACCGGCAAAGGCCTAAAAATATTTTCAGGGATAGCTGACACAATTGAAGTAAAGCTACTTTCACGCCCTTGATTATCTACTGCATTTATTTTGTAAGAATATTCAGTAAAGTAATCGAGTGAGTCATCTACAAAAAATTGATTATTAGTAAATCCAATTTGTTCAAAATCAGTATCAAATTCTGCTCTAAAAATGTTAAAGCCTGAGATATCCGGTTCATTTGATGAGAGCCATTCCAATCCTATTTCACCATCTCTTGCGGCATAAATTCTAAAGTTGCCTGGTGTTGGCGGAGGAAGACCATCATCAATCGGTTCATTTAAAATTTCCCGGTCACAGCTTATAAATGTCGATATCACAAATATAAAAAATATGTATTGGGAGATTTTCAAAAGTTTTCTTTCTGTTAAAAATTTAATTCAATTAATAAAAAATAATGGTAGAAATTTCAATGAAATTAGAAGGGGAGTTTATCAATAAACTTTTATGATTTTATAATTCTTGTAACCTCTATAAATTTCAATAATAGCAGTACGCAACACAGTGGCTACCGGAACAGCTAGGAGCATACCAACTATTCCCATTAACTGGCTGCCGACCAATATCAAAATAATTATCAGCAATGGATGAATATCCGTGCTCTTTGAAAAAACATTCGGTTGAACGTATCCGTTGTCAATAGTGTAAACAATTATGAACATGATAATTATTCCAGGCAGCATTGATAAATTACCAAACTGAATTATAGAAATTATTACTGCCGGAAGCCCCCCAATTAAAGGGCCGAAGTAAGGGATTAAATGTCCAACACCAGCTACAAACCCGATTGTAACAGCATTTTCAATTCCAAGAATCGAAAGGCCAATTGCGCTTGCGACACCTACAAAAGTAGCATCAATCAACCAGCCTCTTACAAAACGGCCAAGCTGTTCTTTTATTTTCCAAATCACCCAAAACGACATTTCAAAATATTTATTCGGCATTACATTTATAATACCGCGGATAATCATGTTGCTGTCTTTCAAAATAAAGAATGTCATAAACGGAACAATAACAGCAATTGCAACTACAGAAACAATACTCGAAATGATGTTACTGAAATTATTAATCCAATTAAACATAGCTGTAGATAGAAACTCGCTTAATCGACTAGCTAACTCACTAGCATCAACAAAAGGTACATACTGACTTACACTTTTCTCAACTTGTGAAAAAACAGACTGAATCCTTTCTTGAGTTAAAAGGGAAGCCAACGTGTTCATCTGAGAGATAATTTTTGGTATCAATAATGAAAGTAATATAAAAATTGTGACACCACTGATTATAAAAACTATGAAAACTGCAGGGAGTCTTTGAACACCATGTTTTTCTAGCACTCTTACTAACGGATTAAATATCATTGCAATAAGAAGAGAAATAGTAAACATTACAATAATATCGAAAAATAAAAACCCAACATAAAACACGAAGGCAATTACGAGCAAAGCTAAAAGAATTTTAGAAGTTTTTTTCCAGATGAATTCAGTTGGTGTCATAATTTAGATCTGAGAATTTTATTACATAAAATATTTTTAATTTTATATAAAAAATCAATAAATATCGATAAAAATATCACTTTTAACAAATATTTATTATAAGATTTGGTTAACCTTTGATCTATTTTGCATATATTTGAATTTGTATTCATAAATAAAAGACAGGACAAACGATGGCGGAATTGGCATTAATGGAAAGCATAAAAGAGAAAGCTTCTGTTAGAAAAAAAGCAATAGTATTGCCTGAATCTCACGATGAGCGTGTTTTAAGGGCGGCAGAAATTTTAACAAAAAATGGAATTTGCGGTGTAATAACTCTTGGTGATGAAAATAAAATTAGAGAAGATGCTCAAAACTACGGTGTTGAATTACAAGGTGTAAGAATTATTGATCCGGTAAAATCAGAAACACTAAGCGATTTTGCTAACATGTTTTATAATTTGAGAAAACATAAAGGTGTTACAATTGAAGACGCCAGAGAAATAATGAAACGCGATTTATTCTTCGGTTCAATGATGGTTGGACAAGGAATGGCAGACGGTTCAGTTGCCGGTTCAGTTGCATCAACAGGCGATGTACTAAAAGCAGCATTTCAATGTGTGGGAATGCCGGAAGGTATTTCAATTGTTTCATCATTTTTCTTAATGATATTCCCCGAAAAAGTTTACAGTTTTGCTGACTGTGCTGTAGTACCGAATCCTGATGCAAGCCAATTAGCTGATATCGCAGTTACAACTGCTGACAACCACAAAAAACTAACCGGCGAAGAGCCATATGTTGCAATGCTTTCATTCTCAACAATGGGTAGTGCTAAACACGAATTAGTTGACAAAGTTGTTGAAGCAACAAAAATTGCTAAAGAGAAAAGACCGGATCTGAACATCGATGGTGAAATGCAATTTGATGCAGCGATTATTGATAAAATCGGTAAAAAGAAAGCTCCAGAAAGCACGGTTGCAGGCAGAGCCAATGTTTTAGTGTTCCCCGATCTACAAGCCGGAAATATCGGTTACAAAATTGCGCAAAGACTTGGCGGAGCAGAAGCTGTTGGCCCGGTTGTTCAAGGGTTAAAAAAACCATTGTTCGATTTAAGCCGCGGCTGCAGTGTTGATGACATTGTTAACACATCTGCAATTTCTGCTTTAATGGCTGACTAATTTAATTTCTTGCATTTGTCATTCCCGTGAAAACGGGAATTTATTACTAAAGTTTATGGATTCCCGCTCGCAACAATGCGGGAATGACAAAAAATACTTCAATTGTTTTTTTCAGTTTTATTCCAAAACTTAGCAAGCATAATCCCTGAGATATTATGCCACAGGCTGAATATTGCTCCGGGCAATGCCGCTGTTGCAGTAAAGAATTTTGTTGTAAGGGCAACGCTCAAACCAGAATTTTGCATTCCCACTTCAATTGCGAGAGTTCGCGCATCTTTGTTCGAGCATTTAAAAAGTTTACCAACACCGTACCCGATTGACAAGCCACTTAAATTATGGAGAATGACAGCTGCTAAAATCAATAGGGGGAATGATAAAACAAGCTGTTGATTTAAAGCTACAACACATGCAATAACTACAGAGATTGTCAAAATTGAGACTGAAGGGAATACATCCAATATTGGTTGAAATCTTTTATAAAAGAAATGACGGATAACCAAACCGTCAACCAATGGAAAAATTACAATCCAGAAAACTGATTGGACCATTTGCCAAAAATGGATGTCGACATTTTCTGAAAGAAATAAATAAACAATGCTTGGTGTTAATAGCGGAGCCAAAAGAGTTGAAACTAAAGTCAGCGTAATTGAAAGTGCAACATTTGCTTTTGCTAAATAGCAAATTACGTTTGAAGCTGTCCCGCCGGGACAAGCACCTAGCACAATCATTCCGATCATTATTTCTTTTGGTAAACCGAGAGCAATTGAAATTAAATATGCAAGCAAAGGCATTACCAAATATTGAGCAGAAATTCCGAGCAAAACTAAATGCTTTGTTTTCCAAATATTTTTGAAATCTTCAAATTTGAGCGTAACACCCATTCCAAACATTATTACACCGAGCAGAAATGGGATCAAAGGTTTCAGTTCTGTAAATGGAGATGGAAAAATCAGTGCAGCAATAGATAATAGTAATACAATTACCAAAAATTGGTTTTCGATAAAATGAACTATTTTTTTCAGCATAAGGTTGAGATATGAGTTGATGAAATTTGACTTGCCAAATATATAAAAATATAGTTAATCTTATTTTCAAAATTAAAAAGGAAATGTATAATGAAATTATTCTCTAGTTTATTTTTATCAGCAATCTTAATTATAACAATTGGCTGTGCGCAACAACAAAAACAAGAAGATACAACTCAAAAAGAAGGAAAAGAAATGATAGACAATATTAATGATATATCAGTTAAAGATATGGAAGGAAACGATGTTCAGCTTTCAGATTACAACGGAAAAGTTTTATTAATTGTGAACGTCGCAAGTGAATGCGGATATACCCCTCAATACAAAGGACTACAAGAGCTTTACAGTGAATACGGAGAAAAAGGTTTGGAAGTTTTGGCTTTCCCATGCAATGATTTCGGGGCACAGGAGCCAGGCACGAATGAAGAAATCAAAGAATTCTGTTCTTCTACATTCGGAGTTACATTTAAATTATTTGATAAAGTAAAAGTACTGGGTGATGAAAAAGCTCCTCTTTACGAAAGACTAACAAATAATGATGCAGTTGCTAAAGGTGATATCAAATGGAATTTTGAAAAATTCTTAATTTCTAAGGATGGTAAAATTGTAGGCAGATATAAAAGTGGAGTTGAACCTTTAAGCGAAACACTGTTGAATGATATTAATAAACAGCTTGGTTCGTAAGATCTTTTATGAAATGAAATCCCCGCATTTGCGGGGATTAATTAAATGGATTTCCACTTTCGTGGAAATGATAAACTTATAGCCCCATCTCTCTTTTTACTTCTAGCTTAGCACCAATTAATTCTTGATGATGCAAATGTAAATTGCCGCTTACTTTACGAACGAAGTATTCTTCATGTGAGGAAAGATTTTCGTCGGCATAAATTAATCGCCATAAGTTTTTGACCAACTCAAATTTTTCGTTAAATGAAAAATTTTTGTTTACGATATCGGTAAACTCATAAACACTTACACTTTTGTTAACATGCTCTTTCGACAATTCAATCAAATCCAAAACGTACTTTTCATTTAATTCAAATGTCTCTTTCATAATTTGAATTATTTTCTCTTCTTCTTCTAAACTAAATTCTTCATCAGCATGAGCAAGCTCTAAAAATAAGGCGCAAGTTGCAATCTGCAATTTTAGCTCATAGTTCTGAGCACTTGCCTGATGAACACCTTCGCTTGGGCCTTGTAAAATTTCTTTCAAAAAATTCAGCATTTTAATCCTTTTTATTCAGCTTTTATTTCTATTTCCTCTTCGTCTTTTTCCTTCGGACGTTCAAACACCACAGTCAGTTCTTTAATATTTTCAGCTAATCCGTTGTGAACCTGATCCCAAGTAAATCTCCATGTCCAATTACCGCCTAAAGTCCCCGGGAAGTTCATTCTTGCATCGGCACCAAGATTTAGCCAATCCTGCATTGGAACAACAACTATATCTGCTACAGACGCATAAGCTGTTCTGATTATTTCATAACGCATATCATTGCCGTAATAGTTCAAGTATTTTTCCGCCCATTCATAAACTCCGGAACCATTTGCTTTTTCTTTTTCGAAAAAAGCTCGTGTAGTGTCGTTATCATGAGAGCCTGTATAAACAACGCAGTTCTGTACATGATTGTGAGGTAAAAACAGTTTATCTCCGTTTTCACCGAAAGCAAATTGTAAAATTTTCATTCCTGGAAAGTTGAAATGATCTCGCAATTCGCGAACTTCTTTGGTGATCAAACCGAGATCTTCTGCAATGATTGGTACATCGCCCAATTCTTTTTTCAATGTGTTAAATAATTCGTAGCCCGGAGCTTTTCTCCAAGTGCCATTTATTGCTGTTTCAGCATCGCCAGGAATTTCGTAGTAAGCTTCAAAACCGCGGAAATGGTCAATTCTTACAATGTCAATAAATTCGTACATTTTTGAAAATCTTTTCTGCCACCATAAATAATTATCTTTAGCCATTTCATCCCAGATGTAAAGAGGATTTCCCCATAACTGCCCGGTTTTGCTAAAATAATCCGGCGGAACTCCGGCAACTGTTTCCAACTTGCCATCTTCATTTACGGTAAATAATTCTTTGTTTGCCCAAAGGTCTGAACTGTCGTATGCAATAAAAATTGGAAGGTCACCAATTATTTGGATTCCTTTTGAGTTTGCGTATTCTTTTACTTTAATCCATTGTGTGTAGAATTTATATTGAAGGAATTTCTGATAAAAAATATCATCAGCTAATTTTTCATTCCATTTTTCAACTGCACCTGGTTTTCTGAAAGCGATTTCTTCATCCCAATCTTTCCAAACTATTCCGCCATGATAATTTTTACATGACATAAATAAAGCATAATCATCAAGCCATTCCTTATTGCTTTCACAGAATGCTTCGTAGTCACCGTTTGATTCATTTTTTGCTCTATAGTTTTCAAATGCTTTTTTCAGTAAATCATTCTTGTAATTAATTACTTGTCCGTAATCAATTTTATGAGGATCGTGCTGAGGAACATCTCCAATTTCAGATTCCGACAGTAATTCTTCTTCGATTAAATTTTCTACACTTATTAATAACGGATTACCGGCAAATGCAGAAAAACATTGGTAAGGTGAATCTCCGTAACCCGTTGGCCCCAAAGGAAATACCTGCCAAAGCGATTGTCTTGATTCGCTCAAAAAATTTATAAAGTTATAAATTTCGCTGCCTAATTCACCGATTCCGTATTTACTTGGAAGAGAAGTTGGATGAAGTAAAATTCCGGCTGTCCTATTAAAATTCATATTGTCCTCTAATTTTTTGGACTGAAAATGCAAAGAATAATTTAAAATAAAAAGTCAAGTCTACTATTAATCATTAATTCTACTATATTAAAGTATGTGACATACAATAAACATTTTGAATTACTATGTTAAATTTTTCTCAGGTTATTGCTTAATACTAATTTAATATTTATTTTGGAAGCCCATTTAGGGGCATACACTTCTTATAAAATTTGAAAATTATTCGTTTTTTGAGGTTTTTTGTAAATTTCGTACTGGGGAAGTTTGTATATAGTTATAAAATATTTTAAAGAATTGGAGAAAAAATAAATGAAGATAAGCCGACTATTTACACAAGAAGGTCGAGATCCTTTCGAATCAATTGAATTTGTTAAAAGAACTTCGGAAATAAAAAATCCTGACGGTTCAATTGTATTTTTAATGGAGGAAGTAGAAGTTCCGAAAAGTTGGTCGCAAGTTGCGACGGATATTATTGCACAGAAATATTTTAGAAAAGCTGGTGTACCGAAATTATTGAAAAGAAGAAATGAGAAAGGAACTCCGGATTGGCTGCAGCCGGCAGTTGCTGATGAAGCTAACCTTGAAGCTCTTCCGGAAAAAGAAAGGTATTCTTCAGAAACAAGCTCCAAACAAGTTTTTCATAGATTGGCCGGAACCTGGACATACTGGGGATGGAGGGCCGGTTACTTTGATACAGAAGCAGACGCAAAAGCTTATTATGATGAATTAATGTTTATGCTTGCCGGTCAATACTGTGCTCCGAATTCACCTCAGTGGTTTAACACCGGATTAAATTGGGCATATGGAATTAATGGCCCTGCACAAGGTCACTACTATGTGAATTATAAAACCGGGAAATTAACAAAATCAGAAGATGCTTACACTCATCCGCAGCCACACGCTTGCTTTATTCAGTCAGTTGATGACGATCTTGTTAATGAAGGCGGAATTATGGATTTATGGGTTCGTGAGGCAAGATTGTTTAAATACGGCTCGGGTACGGGATCAAACTTCTCAAAACTTCGTGGTTCGAATGAACCTTTAAGCGGTGGTGGAAAATCATCCGGTTTAATGTCGTTCTTGAAAATCGGTGACAGATCAGCTGGTGCGATTAAATCCGGTGGAACTACAAGACGCGCAGCGAAAATGGTTACTC
>JANQIV010000124.1 GCA_028282005.1 Melioribacteraceae bacterium
ATCGCCCCTAAACTGGCAATACCACCGCCAATATTTATGTAGCATTTGTAACCATCCCCACCGGCTTCATATTTGTAAATTTCCATTCTTTCATTAATATTGTTTCCCAAGTGTTCATGATTAATGAATCTTGTATCCGTCCGTTTTATAGCTTGGACGATTAGGTTTCGACCTTCTGGGCTTAGTCCTCTTCCTCTATCATTGCTTCCGCCAATTGAAGCTGCAACTGAACGAGTAGAAAAGATTCCGGCATCAACGAGGGATTTTTCCATATCAAGCCAGGTAAAATAAGGATCATTGGCACCCCAGTTGGAAGAACCCACAGACGCAATACTTATTGATTTAAGTTCAAGAACCTCAATCGCAGAAAGCACAGCAATATTTAATCCCGGAAATGAACCGGTAAATCCGATAGCGACCTTATCATTTTTTTTAAGTCCGGCTTCCTTTAGCATATCAACAATTACTGCAGCAAAGTTTGGATTTGTTGATGATAATTTAGCATCCAGTGATCCTCGGTCAGTTGTTATGAGAGTATATTCCTGGCCTATGAGTGCAGTTTCATTGGGATCATTAACTACATCTAAGAATACACCTTTCTCTAATCTATTTCTTTTAAGATACTCCGCAGCCTTTTGAGCAAGTTCAGCTGCTTCAAGTTTTTCTTTGTACCATTCTTGTCTTACCATTACTTTGGTATTTTCAATTGCAAGAAATGATAAAAGTGAAAGCAAAGTAAGTGCACCTAAAACAATATTTGATTTTATACTTAACTTATTCATTATAATATTTCCTGTTAGTTTGGGAACAGAGTGCCATTAAAAATTAGTATTACAAGAAAGCGGACAAAGAAAGAAGTAATAAACAACACGGTGATTGTTCTAAACACTCCTTGCTTAGCAAACCAGTGTCCAATAAGTCCGGGAATTACCCATCCAAGTGCGGTCAATTGTATTGTGCCGGCAGCAAGTTCAAATGTCAGGAACTGGCGGGAAAAATTAGCAAGCAGGCATCCAATTAACAGAGATAAAACCATTTGCCTTCTTCCGTAAAGAAAAGTATAGTTAGCAAGAATTTTTATGATCATGTAAGTAATAAAACTGACAATGAAAATTCCTAAAAGTCTGTCCGGTTCGGTAAGATGGAGCGCAATATACCCCGGCACAACAATACCCCCGGCTGCAAGACCAAAAACCTCGTATGATAACAGGCTAAATATTAAACCGAGTGTTACACTTAATTCAATCATAATTTACTTGTCTCCCTATGTACAAAAAATTTTGCAATGTCAGCACCAACACCACCCATGTTGCCAATAGCAATGATTGATGAATTTTCTTGAGCCAGTTCTAATGTTTTTTCATAAACTGCTTCTGCGTTCTTTTTACTTATGCCAATTATTTTTTTCCTTTCAATGTTATTTGAAACTGCAATTCCCTCAATCACATCAATTGAATCGCCTACCAGCATTAGAAAGTCAAACTTGTTATTCAATTTAGAACCAAGCATTTCAACCAGTTGTTTCCCTCTTTCAAAACGGTCCTGACGGTTATTAAGCAAAAAGAATGTTTTTCCTTCGAAGCCAATTTCATCATTAATTTTTTCCCATATCATTAAAGTTGATTCCGGATCATTTGCCGCAAAAGCGTTATAGAATACTATCTCCTTGCCAAAAACATCAATCCTTGATTTGGTTAAAGCTCCGGCATCTGGATTACATTTATACATACCGGCCAAAGCAGTTTTCCTATCTATACCTACTTCGGCACAAACAGAAAGAGCAAGTGCGACATTCTCTTTGTGTTCTAAATATTTGAAATGCTTCATTTCTTCATTAGTTATTTGCTCAGAATTGCTTTGGTGAATTGAAGTTTTTTTTCTACTGGTAATTTGTTCGAGCAAATTAAAATGATCATGTTCAGCTGTAAAAAGTTTTCCGTTTTGGGGAATTGAGTTGCCCATCGATTCTGCAATTTCCGGAATGGTATACCCCATCACGTCAGTGTGATCAAGACGTACATTTGTCATTACGCCAATTGTAGAATGGATCATCTGATTTTCAGTGATTTTTTGGTATTGAGGTTGAAGTGCCATACATTCAACAACCAACACTTCCGTTTTTCTCTGTGCAGCAAATTTAACTGTAGACAACTGTTCCATAATATTTGCTGAACTTTTTCGATAAATCAATGCATCGGATCCGTCTTCAAGAATTAGCCTCGGGAAAGTGCCGGTTACCTTTGTAATAGTTTTTATTCCACCTTCTCTTAAGCCACCTCCGATAAGTCTGGTGACGGAGGATTTACCTCTTGTCCCATTAATATGCACTCTCACGGGAATACTAAATACCAGCTTTTGATGAAATGAATATTCAAGAAGTGCGAAGATTAGTAGGGTCATTATAATGACAGCTAATACGACAATTATATACATTACTAAACCTTTACTTAATAAAACTCTCACACTTAATACGAATCATGTATATTCAACCCTTACCATTGCTAAAAATATTTTGTATTATTTAGGAAATTTTAATGCGGTTTTTATGAAAAAACATTTTCATTGTGATTGGCATCACCCAAGAATGAAATCCAGGTTATGAACTTATAAAAGGGATCATTAAAAATGATGCGGAGACTGTGGCAAACAAAGAAACCTTGCTTATGACGGATATAAATTTAGATTTGCTTGATCAACTGCACAATAAAGGAAGCGTGAAAAATCTTTTGGACAGAAGGACAGATTTATACGAGGTGGAAAGAAAAAATGAATGACATAAATGATATTTTCGAGATGATTTTTAATACTGCTTTTTAAAATTTTTTAATTTTGTATCTGCTTTTTGTTTACTTCCTTTTTTAGTAATTTCCTTTTATAATTAAGTATTTTCAAAAATTGGCATTAAAAAATGAACGAAAATAAAATGGATAGAACCATTAGAATAATAAATGCTGACACTCCTGATGAAGTTCTTTGGAAGGAATTTTGGGCGGATAAAACCCCGGAAGAAAAACTCAATATAACAGAAGAAATAATCAGAGGAAAAAATGCTCCACCCCGACTTCAAAGA
>JANQIV010000234.1 GCA_028282005.1 Melioribacteraceae bacterium
TGATTGAAGAGTCTGTGAAGCTCTCTTACTACGGAAAAGAGTCGGCATATAATGTTTTAATTTGGACTTATATTAACAAAAGTGATTATAAAAAAGCGGTTAAATACTGCAATGAAATTTTAGAGATTTATCCAGAAAACAGAATTTTCTTAAACGGACTTGCAAAAGCATATTCTTTATTTGATAAAAGAAAAGCAGTTGAGACTTATCAAAGAGTGATTGACTCATATGCATCAAATAATCAATTGAATATTTACAGCGAAACTGAATATAAAATGAAAATTGCAAATCTTTACCGCGAGATGGATGAAAATTTGCTTGCAATAAATATGTATAATAATGTAATTGATAGATGTAACGACATAGATAATATTGATGAAAAAATAAACGACAAGAAACTTGAAGCAGAAAAATTTGTTTCTCAAATAAATGAACAGATTGTACGGGAATAATTATTTTGTTGATTTTTTGGAAAATCTAATTAAATAGGGGTAAAAAAGTTAGGCAGATGGAAATTACAAATCCGAAACATAAAAAGATGATCGACGACTTGCTTGAGGCATGCCGCATAAATCTGCCTGCTTATAATTCAGTTCTAATTAAAAAAGCATTTGCATTAGCTTATCAAGCGCACAAAAATGATTTCCGCGCATCGGGGGAGCCATATTTTTATCACCCTTATCAAGTTGCGTTAATAGTTGCGAATGAAATACCTTTGGATGATGTTTCGGTTGTCAGTGCCCTTTTGCATGACGTTGTTGAAGATACTGATATTAGCCTGGATTTTATTGATAAAGAGTTCAACAAGGTCATAGCTGAAATTGTTGATGGCGTTACAAAAATAGGTGGCGTCTTTAAAGGGCAAGAAATTACACAGGCGGAAAATTACCGGAAAATGCTGTTATCAATGGTAAAAGATGTTCGGGTAATTCTGGTCAAGTTTGCAGACCGTCTTCACAACATGCGAACTCTAGATTTTATTCCCCCAAATAAGCAGAGAAGAATCGCAAAAGAAACCCTAGAAATTTATGCTCCGTTTGCAAATCGGTTTGGTTTAGGTCAAGTAAAATGGGAACTTGAAGACCTCTCATTCAAATATCTCAATAAAGAAGCTTACAACGAACTTGCTCGGAAAGTAAAAAGCAAAAGAAAAGAAAGAGAAGCCTATTTAAATAACTTTATTGGTCCAATTGCTGAAAAACTTTTGGAGCATGGATTAAAATTTGAAATTGGTGGAAGGGCAAAACATCTTTACAGCATCTATAAAAAGATGATTAAACTCAATACAACTTTCGAAAATATTTATGATTTGTTTGCTGTGAGAATAATTCTTGAAAATGATGATCCCAACGAATGCTACTATGTACTTGGAATAATAAATCAGCTTTATAAAGCGATTCAAGACCGCTTTAAAGATTACATCTCAATACCAAAGAAAAACAATTACCAATCTATTCATAACACTGTTATTGGTCCTGGCGGACGATTGATTGAAATTCAAATCCGTACAAGAAAGATGCACGAAATTGCTGAACGCGGTGTTGCTGCACATTGGAAATACAAAGAAAGCATCCATACCAAAGATCAGGATTTAGAAGAGTGGGTAAACTGGATTAGGGACGTTTTTCAAAATGCGTCAAAAGATGAAGCAACACAGGAAATTCTTGCAAGCTTTAAACTCAATCTCTATCAAGATGAAATTTATGTATTCACTCCGAAAGGGGATTTGAAGAGGTTGCCGATAAACTCTACCCCGGTTGATTTTGCTTTTGAAATTCACAGTAAAGTTGGATACCAGTGCATCGGGGCAAAGGTAAACGGAAAGATTGTTCCGCTCGATACTAAGTTGAATAGCGGTGACCAATTAGAAATTATAACTTCAAAAAACCAGCATCCGAATAAAAACTGGCTTCGTTTTGTACAGACTCACAAAGCAAAACAAAATATTCGTAAATACCTTAAAAAAGAAGAAGATAAAGCGGTTGAAGCCGGTAAAGAGATCTGGGAAAAGAAATTAAAAAAGGCAAAAAAAGTTTTTGATGCCGATGATTTCAATAAACTTGTTCGAAAACTAAAGTTTGAAAACTATCAACAATTTTATAAAGCTGTAATAGATGAAAAAATAAATCCTGATGAAATTATAAACCAGACTGAAGATAAAAGCGAAAAAGATGACGGTCAGGATTTATCATTTGATAAGTTTGCGAACATTGCCCGGAGCAGCGCTGGAGGAGTAGTAGTTGAGGGTGATCACAAAGGTTTTGAATACAAATACGCGAAATGCTGCAACCCTATTCCCGGTGATCCAATTATAGGTTTTGTAATTATTGGGGAAGGAATAAAAATCCATAGAAAAGATTGTAAAAATCTAATTTCAATGGCCCAAAACTCTCCAGAAAAGTTAGTTACGGCAAATTGGCCTCGTGGCAACGGGACTTATTTTGTTGCTGGCCTTAGTATTAAAGGGGAGGATGCTCCCGGAATACTTAATGATATTTCAAATAGTATTACTTCATTTAAGAATACAAATATCAAATCAATAAACATTAATGCTAATGACTCCCTCTTTTATGGCACTATAGCAGTACTGGTAAACGATTTGGATCATTTAAATAGACTTATCGAAAGATTGAAGAAAAATAAATTCATCTATTCTGTTGAAAGATTTGATGCCGAGAGTTCGAATTAATTAAAACTATTCTGAAAAATTTATAATTATATTATCTTGTCACACTGAGCTTGTAGAAGTGTATTTTATTTATAAAGGATAACATGTTTCGACAAGCTCAACACGACTAGTATTGATTTTTCACAAGGAAAACATGATGGAAGAGAAGAAACGAATTATTTGCATCGATTTCGGATTAAAAAGAATAGGAATAGCTATCACTGATCCGCTAAGAATGTTTGCCTCGCCACTAATTACAATAGAAAACAACTCAAATTTTTGGAAAGAATTTTTAAAGCTTTTCGACGATTATTCTATCGAAATAGTTGTTTTAGGTTATCCTTTAAAGGAAAGCGGTGAGAAATCAGACACTACTTTACTTGTTGAAAAATTTAGAGAAGAATTAGAAAAAAAAATCAAAATCCCGATTGAATATTTTGATGAAAGATACTCTTCCGATATTGCCAAAAAGAATATCCTTGAGTCTGTCTCTTCAAAGAAAAAAAGAAGAGATAAATCACTTATCGACAAAAACGCCGCTTCAGTAATTTTACAAGATTACCTTGATTCAACTAAATAATATGTAGTGTCATTCCGAACTAGTTTCGGAATCTAGACAGAAGAAGCTGAAACAATTCGCCATGGCGAACAGCATGACAGTTTATTATTTTTTCTACTTTCCAAAATCAACATAAATCGCTGTATTCAAAGGCTTTTTATAATTGACATTTATATCGCTATAAGCTATTTTCGTTAACAAATTAAACCAAAATTGGGAGCACTTCTATGACACTTGATGCACTCGGCATGATTGAAACTAAAGGATTAGTCGGCGCAGTTGAAGCAGCAGATGCAATGGTAAAAGCTGCTAAAGTAGAATTATTAGGAAAAGAAACTATTGGTGGTGGTTACGTAACGGTTATGGTAAGAGGCGATGTTGGTGCAGTTAAAGCAGCTACTGATGCTGGTGCAGCAGCGGCACAAAGAGTTGGCGAGTTAGTTTCAGTTCATGTAATTCCTCGTCCACACACAGATGTAGAATTAATTTTACCAAAACGCTCAAAATAAGACCTGAAAAGAAATGCAATTAGCCCTTGGATTAATTGAAACCAAAGGATTAGTAGGTGCAATAGAGGCTGCCGATGCTATGACTAAGGCAGCCAATGTTAAACTAATCGAAAAAGAACTTGCCACCGGAGCATTAGTAACCATCAAAATTGAAGGCGAAGTAGCAGCTGTTAAATCAGCTGTTGATGCCGGATGTTCTGCTGCCCAAAGAGTTGGTGAGCTGGTTTCTTCACACGTGATCCCAAGGCCGGATAATCAAATTGATGATATAGTTTATAATACTCCTCCAGCACAAGAAGAAGATGATTCAGTTGATGCTCCGGTAGAAAGTGAAGAGAAAGATTTATTTAGCGAAGATGAAACTGAAGAAGTTGAACCGGAAGAAAATGAAATAGAAGATGATCATTCTGAATTAAGTCTCTCTGAAATACCTTCAATTGAAGAACTTGAAAATATGAATGTACACGATTTACGAAAACTTGCCCGCTCGGTTGTCGAATTCCCTATAAAAGGAAGAGAAATTTCTAAAGCAAATAGAGATACACTTTTAAATTACTTCAGAGATCTTTCCAATCAATAATTTTTATTGCTTTATACAACACTGTAATTCACTAACTTTTTTTATATTTACTGCATGAGAACAAAGTTTTTATCAATATTACTTACGTTGCTATTATCATTTTTACTGTGGGTGTTTGTTTCACTTGATGGTGAGTATTTTACTTCAGTAGATTTTAGTATTAAGTTTATCAATATGCCAAATGGATATTCCATTTCCTCAGCTTCAAATGAAGAAATAAAACTGCAAATAAAAGGCCAGGGTTACACTTTGGCAAAATTAATTTACGGTCCCAAAAATAATTTCAATATAGCTGTAAAAGAAGAAAGTGGGATTCAGAAAGTTAGCTTATTGAATGAGCTTGATTATAATCCGTGGGCAACTTACAGTATTCAAATAACCGACATCACTCCTACTGAGATTGATTTTACAGTTGAAAAAATCGATACAAAGTATGTAACAATTGAACCCAAATTTAACATCGATTTTAAAACCGGTTATGGACTAATTGGAGATATAAAAGTTACTCCGGATAGTGTTAGAATTAATGGGCCGATTAGTATTTTAAGCAAAATCAATTCTTTGAATACTATTTCACAAGATATTGCAGATGTAGAAGCAAACCAGAAAATTGTGGCGCAAATTGAAGTTCCTGAATACATTGAAAGCAACACATTGAACTGCAATGTTGAATTTGAAGTACAGAAAATTGTTGATAAAACTTTTAATGAAATTGTAATTGAAACCAGAGGAGTTCCCCGAACAAAAGAATTGATAATCTACCCGGCAAAAATACAAGTAATTTTGAGAGGTGGAATTAATATTCTCGGACAAATGAATAGTGATCAAATAAAGGCTTATGTTACTTACAACCAGGCAATCTCAGATACACTCGGATCACTGACTCCGGTGGTTGAATTCCCCGAAAGTACTGAATTTATTGACACCAAACCAAATAAACTCGAATATATAATAAAGCAATTCTAATATGTTTATCACTTTTGAAGGATTAGATTTTTCCGGTAAGTCTACACAAATAAAACTCATATCGGAGTATTTACAGAAACAAAATAAAAATGTAAAAGTTTTCCGTGAACCCGGCGGGACATTTGTTTCAGAAAAAATTAGAGAAATACTTTTAACAAAAGATGAGATACATATGTCGGACGCTGCAGAACTTCTTTTATTTTCTGCCGCACGTTCTCAATTAGTTCGGGAAGTAATCATTCCGGCACTTGAAGAAAATTGCTATGTTATTTCCGATAGATTTCATGATTCAACAATTGCGTATCAAGGTTACGGCAGAGGTTTAGATTTGGATTTCGTTATTAAGCTACAGAATTTTGCAATTAATAATACCTTGCCTGATGTAACATTTTTTATCGATATTCCGCAAGAAGAAAGATTAAAAAGAAAACATTCGAATGAACTGGATAGGATCGAAAGGTCAAACGGAGATTTTTACAATAAAGTCCGAGACGGATACCTAAAATTATGCAAATCTGAGGAACGTTATTTTAAGATTGATGGTACAAAGACAATTGAAGAAATTCATAAAATGGTGGTAAAAAAAATTGAAGAACTTGAAAAAAAAAGGAATGATAAAAATGCTGAAAAAAGCTAAATATATAATCATTCCGATAATTGTTGTTGTTTCATTAGGTTTTATCGGAAGTGGCCAGGATTTATATTTTAAAATTTCGAAGAGTATAGACATTTTCGGAAAAGTTTACAAAGAGATTAGTCTCAACTACGTTGATGAAATAAATCCTGAAGAATTTATGATTGCCGGGATAAAGGGAATGCTCAGCGAACTTGACCCATACACTGTTTATATTGACGAAAATTTGCAAAAAGATGTTGACCTTATTACTAAAGGTAAATACGGTGGAATTGGAGCTACTATAGGCCTGCGTGAAGACAATGTTACTGTTGTCGATCTATTGGAAGGGTACTCTGCCCAACGGCAAGGGATAAGGATCGGCGATGTAATTAGTGAAATTGATGGTACAAAAATGAACCGTGCAAATTATGAAAAGATTAGTTCATTCATAAAAGGTGATTTAGGTACTCAAGTAGAAATGAAAATTAAAAGAGATGGAGAAAAAGAACTACTTACATTTGTTCTTGTGCGTGAAGAAGTTGAAATCAAGAATTTAACTTATGCTGGATTTTACCCTGAAGAAAGTAATAATGCGTATCTAAAACTGAGTGGATTCACAAGGTCTGCCGGTAAAGAAATTGGGGATGCTCTAAGAGAATTAAATACTCAAAAAGAAGTAAAATCAATTGTGCTTGATTTACGTGGTAACCCCGGAGGTTTACTTGATGCAGCAATTGACGTAAGTGAAAAGTTTTTGCAAAAAGACCAATTAATTGTTTCCGTAAAAGGTAGAGACATCAATAGCGAAACAAAATATTACGCTAAAGAAATACCGATTGCAAAACAAAGTAATATTGTAGTTTTAGTAGATGATGGTTCGGCTTCGGCAAGTGAAATTGTTGCTGGTGCAATTCAGGATCATGACAGAGGAATAATCTTAGGGACAACTTCATTTGGTAAAGGATTAGTTCAAACGCTTGTTCCTTTATCATACAATACTTCCCTAAAAATTACTACAGCCAAATATTACACACCAAGTGGCAGATGCATTCAGAAAGTAGATTACTCTGAAAACAATAATGTATTTGAAGGTACCGTTGAAGACAAAACTGTAGAATATAAAACCGACAACAATAGAAGCGTTACATCTGCTGGGGGTATTGTTCCGGATACACTTGTTGAAAACGGTTCGGAATCTTCGCAAGTGAAAAACCTTTTGGCAAAAGGAATGTTCTTTAAATTTGCTACAAATTATTTCAACAGACAGAAAGAGATAGATCTAAATATCTTAGATGATTCGAAACTCTACGAAGAATTTGCAACTTATTTAAATGACCAACAATATAATTATACATCAGAAAGTGAAAGACTAATTGGCAGATTGAAAAAAATATCTCAAGACGAAAAAATTTATACATCATTAAGTAATCAAATAACAGAAATGGAAACAATAATAGCAAAAATAAAAACTGACGAATTGGATAAATATAAAAGAGATATTGTTAAAGAGGTTAAGGAAGAATTGGCTGCCAGAATTGACGGACGTAATGGAAGAATAATTGAATCATTAAAGCATGATAAACAGTTTGATATTGCTTTGGAAATATTAAATAGTCCTACTATTTACAATGGATTACTAAATTTGAATTAATCCTTAATTATAAATTTTACATAAGCTGCGTCTTTAGCGCAGCTTTTTTTATGATATTTAATTTATTTGAAAATGAATTTTTAATTTGAAAAACTTATTTTTACAAGCTGAAAAATTAGTAATAAATGATTTGGAGGAAAAATGACTGATACGACAAATGAGACTTCTAAATTTGAGTTTAAGGCCGAAACCAAGCAGTTACTTGACATTTTGGTCCACTCACTTTATACAAACCGTGAAATATTTTTAAGGGAATTGATTTCAAATGCTTCGGATGCATTGGATAAGCTTCGCTTTCAATCGAATAAGGGTACAGAAATAGCAGACTCAGATTTAGACTTAGAAATTAAGATCGACTTTGATAGCGAAAAAAATACTATAACCGTTCAAGATACCGGAATCGGGATGACACGTGATGAGATTATCGCTAACATCGGTACAATTGCAAAATCCGGTTCTGCTGACTTCTTACAACAGCTGCAAGAAAACAAAGAAGATGCAAACAATATAATTGGTAAGTTTGGTGTAGGCTTTTACTCTGTATTTATGGTTGCAGATAAAGTAACAATAAAAACAAAATCGTTTCAGCAGGAAGCTAAGGCTATTCAATGGGAATCTGATGGTTTAGGTACTTATGAAATTATTGAAATTGAAGAACCTAAAAAACGCGGAACAGAAATTATTATCCACTTAAAAGAAGACACTAAGGATTACGCTGAAAAATATAGACTTGAAACAATAATTAAAAAGCACTCTAACTTTATTTCATTCCCGATTAAAGTGAAGGAAGATCAAATAAATACTGTTTCTGCGCTTTGGAGGGAACCAAAATCAAATGTGAAAAAAGAACAGTATGATGAGTTCTATAAGTTCTTGTCATACGACACTGACGAACCGTTTGAGACTATTCATGTTTCAGTTGATGCTCCGATCCAGTTCAGTTGTATTTTATTTATCCCCAAAAAAGATATGGATTTGTTTGGCTTCAATAGAGACAATTATGGTTTAGATTTATACGTCAGAAGAGTATTAATACAGCATCAAAATAAAGATTTACTTCCTGAGTATTTGAGTTTCGTTAAAGGAGTTGTTGATTCAGAAGATTTACCATTGAATATTTCGAGAGAAACATTACAAGAGAATGCGATTTTTTCAAAGATTGCTACAAGTGTAACAAACCAAGTGCTTTCGCATCTCGCAAAACTTGCTGAAAAAGATAATGATAAATACAATCAATTTTGGAAAGCACACAATAAAGTTTTCAAACTTGGTTACAGTGATTTTACAAACAAAGAAAAATATGAAAAGTTATTACGATTTAATTCATCAAAATGTGAAGGCAAAGATGATATAATTTCTTTTGAAGATTATGTTGCCAGAATGAAAGAAGATCAAAAAGAAATTTATTATAAAACCGGAGCAAGCAGAGAATCAATAAATCAAGATCCGCATTTGGAAATTTTTAAAGGCAAAGATTTAGAAGTGTTATATCTTTACGATCCGATTGATGAATTTGCAATGAGCTCATTGAATAAATACAAAGACTTTGAATTGAAGTCAGTTGACCAAGTCGATTTATCATCATTGGACAAATTTGAATTTACAGAAGAGAAAGACAAAAAAGTTGAAGATTTATCACAAGACGATTCAAAACATTTTGACAGCTTGCTTGCAAAAATTAAATCTTACCTTGGTGATAAAGTAAAAGAAGTTCAAGAATCAAAAAGATTGAAAGACAGCCCGGCATGTTTGGTAAATCCTGAAACAGGAATGTCAGCGACTATGCAGAAAATAATGCAGCAGATGAACAAAGATACTTCAGTGCCTCAGTTCATTTTGGAAATTAACAAAGATCATATTTTAATTCGTAACATGTTGGAAGTTTTTAAGAAGGATTCAAATGATGATTACATCAAAAATGCTTCTGAGCAAATTTATGAATCTTCATTGCTGCTTGAAGGTTATTTAGTTGATCCGCATAATTTGGTGAGTAAAATTAATAAAATGCTTGAAGATTCCAGTAACTGGTATGTTGCTTCAAAAGATAAGTAAAATTACAAAGCCGGAATTTAATTCCGGCTTTTTTAATTAATTATTTTGACGGTATTAAAATTAACTCTTCTTGAGGTTCTGTCATATATTTTGCTCCATCTTCTGTAATGTAAACCATCTCTTCTACAGAAAATGCTTTTCGCGTTCCATCTTCTCTTTCCCAATGATAAAAACCGTCATATGCAAAAGTCTGGCCTGGTTTCAACTTGCGGGCTGAGTTGCCAACCGGTTCATCATATCTAGCTGCGCCACTTAATGCTGGTCCGGCATCATGCGCCCAATAACCGACCGGGTGACCTGTACCCCACATTATCGGAAGAGAACCGCATTCTTTCATCCAATCTCGCTGAACCTTGTCAACATCCCATCCTGTAATTCCCGGCTTCATAGCGGCTTGAATTTTCCTGATTCCTGTAATTGAATTATTAAAATAGCTTTGGATATCATCCGGTGCTTTTGTTTCGCCATCCTTTAAAACATAAGCGAAACGTTGAATATCTGTAACCCATTGATCAAAAACTCTAATGCCGAAATCGGTTTGAATAACGTCTCCCGGTTGAATAATTTTATCTGTAGAATGCGAGTGGCCTCTGTTCGGGCCAGAGTTAACATTTGGATTTTGATCGGGAGCCCATGCATCAGTTACTCCGAGTTCCGCCATTCTTTTCTTCAAAAATTTTGCTACATCGGCATCTGTAGTTTTTCCCGGAATAATCGTGTTATACGCTTCAATTTGTAAGTCAGCAGTAATTTTTGCTGCTTTACTCATAATTTCAATTTCTTTGGGAAGTTTTACGGAAAGCCATTCATAAACCAGGTCAACGGAAGGAACTAATCTCTGTGTATATTTTTTACCAAGAGCTTTTTCTAAATCTTTTCTTTGTGTGTAAGAAAGACCATCCGCGATATTGTTATTAGATGAGTTTATAGCGATAACTTTTGGATCCCATTCTTTTACTTTTTCGGCAATATGTTTCCAAACATTTGTACCTCTTTTAAAGGCAATAACTTCATCCAGAATTTCTTTTTCACCCAATGCTGTTGCCTCTCCGACCGGTGAGAGTGATAATGATTTGAATTTACCATCAATATTAAAAAACATAAATGCTGCACTGCCTCCGGCATTTTCTCCTCCGACGTGCATTGCGAGCGGATCATTATTATTTTCACGGCAAATTACGATCCACGCTTCTACTCCCGCTTCTTTCATTGCTTCGGGAAGAAGTTTGCTTATTCTTTCTTTTCTGATTTCTTCCCACGGGTTTTCACTTACTGGAAATGGTTTCACAATCTTTTCCTCCTTTTGAGTACAACTAAACAATACGAAAAACAGAGATAAAAACAATAAATTAAGATATGATTTCATTTAAGCCCTCGATTAATTGGACATTGTTTTTTATTTCATAATGATTTTTTGCTTTATCAACCAATCAATTATAGATTTTGAAAGTGCAATCCTCGTGCTAGAAAATGAATGATCAGCATCAAGGAATACTTCATTAAAATCTGCATTCTCTTTTCTCAAAGCGTTTACCAATGGTTGGTGGTGCGAATCAATTGATACAACATTATCTCTCTTTCCAGCGATTAACAGCAACTTTAATTTACTCAATTCTTTTGAATAATTTGGTAAGTTAAACTCATCTTGTTTAGCTATTATTTCTTCAACTATCTTTTTTCCGGATGTGCCACGCAAAGGTAACGTCCCGCCATGTAAAGCTTTGGCGATTTGATTTGCTACCTGCTCACTTTGTTTAGCAAGTTTACCGGATACAGCGAAATTTGCGCCTGCAATAGAAATTGCGTGTTTAATTGAGGGATTTTCAGCAGCGGTTAATAAAGTTAACCCGCCACCCATGCTATGCCCAATTAGAATAATTTTTGACTTATCAACTCTATAATTTTTTGCAAAATCATCTTTTAAAATAGTTGTTATTGCTGTTTCAATATCTTCAAGGCAATTACTTAAGGAAAAACTTCCTTCGCTTCCCCATGAACCTCTGTAATGAAAAAATAGCACGTTGAGTCCTGCTCGCCTTAATGTTTGTGCCAAATCTAAATTTTTTTCATTACCGGGATATCCGTGAAGCAAAATAGCTGTGGGATGAGGGCCTTGACCATTTGCCAAATAAATTATACCATTTAGTTTTGATCCGGAGCTTTCGAAAATTATAGGCAACATGGCAGGTGGGAAATTTTGGTCAATAGTAAGTATATCTTGAGAGATGGGGTTGAATTCTTTTTTGTTTTGTGAGAAATTTAAATTGAAGAAAAAAACGGATAATAGTATTAATTTAATTAAAGTAAAGCTAGACATTTTTGTAAACCTCATTAAATTATGGAAACACTGCAAAATAGTTTATAATTAGCCAGTATAAATTTGCTTAAAGATCAAATTATTGCTATAATTAGGATTGTTAACAATTTCTTAACATTAATTTAACAATTAATTAACGTAGCTCGAATGTTATTTGAATTAGCAAAAAAAACTAGTAAAAAACTAGTAATTGATAAAATTAAACAAAATTTTGTTTTAGAAAAATATAACATAATCACAAAAGACCATACTTTTTTTGATACTTTTGATTGGAAATTATTAAATAAGGGTTTTTTGTTGTTGAGGAAGGATCGTGAATACTTTCTTCAACAATTAAAAAATAAAAGTGAAGAAAAGCTTGAAATTAGTAAAATACCCAAAAACAGTTCGGATTTTAAAAATACTGATAGACTTGAGTTCTTCGAGAAAGTAATTTCTAACAGAGTTTTAATTCAATTTGCAAACACTAGAAATCAAATCGAAAACTACAGTGTTAAAAATAAAGATGATAAAATTGTTGTCCGTTTTTCAATTGAAAATATCAAATTATTTCACGCAAAGAAAGAAATTCAAATTGGGAGTTTTATTAACATTTTTCCTTTAAGAGGATATTCGGCAGAAACCAAGTTGCTTGAGTCAGTTTTAAAGGAATTTAATCTTGAGCGAATTAATGTTCCGCTAATTAAAAAAATCTCAGAAAAAGCATCACTTAAAATTGGTGAGTATTCCAGCAAAGTAAATTTCAAATTTGACAAAAACGAACCGATTAACCTTGCAATTGTGAAACTTTATCTTCATTTATTGGAATTAATGAGAGTAAACGAAGAGGGGATCAGAAAAAATATTGATATTGAATTTCTGCATGATTTTAGAACTTCATTGAGAAAAATTAGAGCAGGGCTTGGCCAAGTAAAAGGTGTTTTCCCGGATGGAATTGTAGCTGATTTCAAAAGTCGCTTTGCTGATATCCAGAGAAAAACGAACAATGCCCGGGATATTGATGTTTATCTATTTGAAAAGGATTATTATTACGAAATAACACCTGAAGAAATTCACGAAGGTTTAGATGAATTCTTTTATTTGCTCGAAAATGAAAGGAAAAAAGAACAGACAAATCTGAAAAGATTGTTATCCTCAAAATTTTATAAATCTACTTTAAATGATTGGGAAAATTATTTAGAGGAGTTTAAACCCGAAGATGGAAATGCAATAACTGTTTTAGAAGCTGCAAAAATATTTATAACCAAAAAATTGAATACTGTTATAAAAAAAGGCAAAA
>JANQIV010000241.1 GCA_028282005.1 Melioribacteraceae bacterium
ACTCTTAAATCGTTTTTGATAACTTACTTGATTGTACTTTCAATTGGTTTATCAGTGGGGCTGGTTTATTTGCAATACACAACTGATCTATCACCCCGAGGAGCCACCGAGAGATTCCGTGGGAGCGAAGAAGAGTTTGCTGATGACGATATCGAAATTCAAGAAAGCTACCCTAAGCCAATCAGCGAATTATTAGTTACAACTCACAATCACATTTTGGGAATGTCTTTTATTTATTTGACTATCGGGTTCATATTTTATTTTAACTCAATTGTTGAGGGATTCTGGAAAAAGTTTTTGATGATAGAACCCCTTGTTTCTATTGTTGTTTCATTTGGCTCAATTTGGCTTGTCAGATTTGTCTCTAAAGATTGGGTCCTTTTAACGGTGATTTCGGCAACACTAATGTATTTATCCTTTTATGTCGTTGTTGGGATTTCTCTTTTTGAGTTGATTTTTAAGAAAACTAAGTAGCAGTTTTTTCAATTTTTGTTACTTTGAGAATACTGAAAATCAACAAGGCTACCCCAAGCCATTGTACCCAACTCAAAATATTTCCCCTAATAAAGTATTCAAGCAGAATTGCTGTCAAAGGGAAAGCCAATTCGCATATTGTTGCAACGGAAGCAGATATTTTTTTTAACCCGTAGTAATAAAGAAAAATTGCAAGTCCGCCGCTTGAGAAAGCAATGATCCCAAAAATCATCCATTGATGATTGGAGACTTGTCCAATTGAGTTGATATCACCAATACTGCTTGCAACAATCAAAAGTATAATTGCTGAAAAAAGAAATCGTAAAAATGTACCCAATCCGTAATCAACATTTTTTAAAGCACGTTTGCTAAATACTGTTGATGAAGCGAAACTGATAGCTGCGATCAAAGCAAACATCGCTGCTTCGGTAGTTTTATCGCCTGTATTCAAGTTTACAATGTTATGACCAAAAGTCATAACATAAGCACCGACTATTGCCAAAAAAGCCCAAAGAAAAAATTGTTTTGGTAGCTGTTCTCTTAAAATTAAGTTTGCTAAAATCAATGCAAATACCGGTTGTAGCTTTTGTATCAAAACAACAATTGAGAGATTCACAAAATTCACGTAAAACAATCCCTTTGTAATTGCCATTGTTCCGATTGCTCCGCCAAATAAACCAACCCCGACAAATGAAAGCCAATCTTTGGTTTTTAAATCTTTAAGTTCACCTATTTTTCTCAAATAAATTGGAGAAAGTAACAGCGCAACAATTGTGCTTTCAACAAAAACAACCAAAGTAACGGGGAGAGAATACAATTCCGGGCGGAGTACAATTCCATCGATTCCCCAAAGGGCAGCAGCGACAATTACAAAAAGTGGAGCAAGTTTTTTCAATATTGGAACCGTTAAATTTTATGTTTGTTTTATATTTGTAAAACGAGAGACATAATATACTTATTTGATTGAATAATATTATCAATAATTATTTTAGATTTTATTCATAATTTTTTTCATCTTATATCAATAATTTAACGAAAGGGTTTTATAATGAGCGATATATCATCAAGGGGGTACATAAATTCTGATGTTTTGGTCTCTACCGACTGGGTTGCCGAAAATTTAAGCAATGAAAATATCAGGATTGTTGAATCAAATGAAGATCCACTACTTTACCCTTCGGGGCATATTCCCGGTGCAGTTCAAATAGATTGGACAACTGACTTAAATGATCAGTTGATTAGAGATTATTTGCAGAAAGATGGTTTTGAAAATCTATTGAGAAAAAATGGAATCTCAGAAAACACCACTGTAGTGTTTTACGGAGATAAAAATAACTGGTGGGCTTGCTATGCCTTTTGGGTGTTCCAGTTATTCGGATTTACAAACGCAAAAATTATGGACGGCGGTAGACTGAAATGGGTAAATGAAAATAGAGATTTGACCAAAGATGTTCCTAAATATTCTGAATCAGATTACAAAGCTCCAAACCGTGATGATGATAAAGTCCGTGCTTTCCGTGATGAAGTTTTAGGACATGTTCAAACCGGTTTGCCGTTGGTTGATGTCCGTAGTCCGCAAGAATTTACCGGTGAAAGATTACACATGCCGGATTACCCGAACGAAGGTGCATTACGCGGCGGACACATTCCCGGTGCAGTGAACGTGCCTTGGGCTACTGCAATAAATACAGAAGACAGCACATTTAAAACTGCTGATGAATTAAAAAACATTTACGAAGTTGAACAGCACTTGCAACCTGAAGATGACATAATTGCCTATTGCAGAATTGGTGAAAGAAGCAGTCACACTTGGTTTGTTTTAACATATTTGCTTGGCTATAAAAACGTTAAAAATTACGATGGCAGCTGGACTGAGTGGGGTAACTTAGTTGGTGTGCCAATAGCGAAATGAATAATAATTAAAATATCTTTGTCATTCCCGAATGTATTTATCGGGAATCTAGTTTTATCTATTATGGATTCCCACTTTCGTGGGAATGACAACTCAAAAAGAAGTAATAAAATCATGCAAAATAAATATCCATCAAAACTTCAAAACATAGTCGATGAACTTTCATTTTTCACAGATCAAAATGATAAGATAAGTTTGTTAATTGACTATGCTGAGAAGTACAAACCCGTTCCCGAAGTAATTGCAACCCGTCCCTTTTCAGATGAACACAAAGTTGAGTATTGTGAAAGTGAAGCTTACGTTTGGGTAAAACAAAATAATGACGGTACAATCAAACTATATTTTGCGATTGAAAATCCGCAGGGTGTTTCTGCAAAAGCATTGGCAGCAATTTTAGATGAAGGGCTTTCCGGTGAAACTTCAGAAACTATTCTGGGTGTCTCAACAGATGTTGTCTTCGACCTATTCGGACAAAAACTTTCTATGGGAAAGAATCTCGGACTTACCGGGATTCTTCAACTTGTGCAGCGCGAAATAAAAAAAGTGAAATAAATTTTATCCTTTTGTGATATCTTCTTATAAACTTTTTCGTAAAATTGACAAATATTTAACAAAATAAATTGTTTATTCGAGTTAAATTTACTTTCGAAATCAAATGTCAGGGTAATTATGGCTAATATTATTTCAAGATATTTTAATTGGCTGCAAAAAGATACACCAACCGGGGAAGTAGAAAAATATCCCGAAATCGATTCAAATGGTGAATCTTCTGTAAAAGGTATTTTTATTGTTGGAGATTTAACCGGGATTCCGTTATTGAAACTTGCTGCCGAAAGCGGGAAGAAGGTTGTAAACTACCTGTTGGGAAATAATGATTTCAAAAAATTAAAAGAGTCGAACAGCGACTCAGAAATTTTAGATTTGTTGATAGTCGGAGCCGGTCCTGGAGGAATTGCAGCGGGAATTGAGGCATCGAAAAATAATCTAAAGTACAAAATTGTAGAATCCTCACAAAAATTTAACACCATTGTAAACTTCCCGAAAGGCAAACCGATCTTTGCTGAACCAAATGACTATCAACAAGAATCCGAATTAAAAATAAATGACGGTACCAAGGAATCATTGCTTCAAGAAATGGAAGATCAAATAAAAAATATTGATCTGCCGATCGATGAAAACGTAATGGTTGAAAATATTACCCAAAAGGGTAATCATTTCGAGATCGAAACCAAGACCGGAAACTATAAAGCACTAAGAGTAATTCTTGCGATTGGTAAATCCGGTAATTCACGCATGCTAAAAGTGCCGGGTGAAACTCTTCCAAAAGTATACAATAGATTATTTGATCCGGAAGATGCTGAAGGACACAATGTGCTAATCGTTGGCGGCGGTGATACAGCATTGGAAACAGCAATAGCAACTGCAGAATACGCAAAGTCAGTTACTCTTTCATACCGTAAGCCAACATTTGCAAGGCCTAAAGAAGGTAATGTTGAAAGTTTGAATAAACTTGTCGATGAAGGCAAAATTAAGCTGATGATGGAATCAAACGTAAAAGAAGTTAAAGAAAATTCCGTCATAATAATTGACAAGAATAAAAGTGAAGTTGAGCTTGAAAACTCTATGGTTTTCACAATGATTGGTAAAGAACTTCCTGTTGATTTCTTCAAACGAAGCAAAATCAAAATGGAAGGTGAATTATCTTTAACAGCAAAACTACAGTTTGCTTTGCTACTCCTAATTTCCGGAGTAATTTATTTTGGAAAAAGCAGTTCGGATTTCTTCAAACATTTCTTTGGCAAAATTGATACTTGGGGAGATCTTTTCGGAAGTTTATTCGCCGGAGAATTTTGGGGCAAGTTTTTCGCTTTGCCTGCGGTACTTTTTGCTACGTTGTTTTCCGACTCAACACGAATTTGGCATGTCACAAAATATATAAATTCAGTTGTAGCCTACTTCTGTTTTGTTGCTGCTTTTGCACTCGGAGTTTATTTGCTGTACCGGTTTATTCGGGATAATTATCACACTTTCAAATTTGATTGGACTACATTTAAGTATGCTTATTTTATATTTGTTGGCGCATTCTTTTTAGTTGTATTTTTTGGCGAAAGATATTACGGATTAAAACTGCTTGGTAAATCACAAAGTTTTTACTACACCGGTTTATACTCACTAACCATTTTAATTTTTGGCTTGAGAAGAATTCATGTTAAGCCTACAAAATATATTAAGCTGCAGACCTGGGCATTAATTCTTATTCAGTGTTTGCCATTGTTTATTTTGCCGGAATTTGTTTTCCCTTATTTAGGTAAGATCGGTGCACTTGGTGGACCGGATGGATTTGTATATTCACAAGTTTTCCCGAAGGAAAGTTACTGGCGTTCGTATGGTTTTATTTTAGCCTGGCCTTTGAATTTCAGCAATCTCTATAGCGGAAACATTACAACATTTTGGCTGGTGTTTAGTTTATTCCAAACTTTTGTAGTAATTCCTATCATTATTTATAAGTGGGGAAAAGGCGCATACTGCGGATGGATTTGCTCATGCGGTGCAATGGCTGAAACTCTTGGCGACGAATACAGAACTCTTGCTCCACATGGAGCAAAAGCAAAAAAATGGGAAAACTTTGGACAGTGGGCATTGCTCGCGGCGTTTCTAATTACCGGTGTAAAACTAC
>JANQIV010000253.1 GCA_028282005.1 Melioribacteraceae bacterium
ATAATTCCAGCTTCTTCGAGCGCTTCTTTTTCCGCAGAAACAATATGAGATTCACCTAATTCAACAATACCTTTGGGGATAATCCATTTTTTTTTGTTCCTCGAAGTTATGAGCATAATTTCGATTTCCTTTCCCCTTTTCCTAAAAGGTATAACGGCTGCTTGTTCAATAGTGTTATTCAAAATACGTCCATTATTTAAGTCCACAAAAATAAGTAATCAAGTTATAACTCCAAGTTATTAACAATTTATTAATACTATTTATTTCCTTTTGCAGAATTGATGTTATAAAGTATTTTTTACAAATTAAATGATTCTTATTATTTATATATGTTTTACAGAAACTAACAGAGATTAATATGGATTTAGCTAAATTATTGGCTGCAGTTGAAGAACACGTTCTAAATTTCATTCAGGAAAAATCGCCACCAACAAATCTTTATCACGATCTTACTCATACTTCCGAAGTTGTAAAATCTGCTGAAAAGATTGGGCAGAAAGAAGGTTTAACCGAAGAAGAAATTTTTCTTATTAAGATGGCTGCATGGTTTCATGATGTTGGTTACATTGATGATTGCGAGCAACATGAACAAAAAAGTTCTGAGCATGCAAGAAACTTTTTATCCAAAAACAATCTAGACGACGATAGAATAAACAAAATCACTTCTGCTATAATGGCAACAAAAATGCCTCCTAGCCCTAAAGATTTATTTGAAGAAGTTTTATGTGACGCTGATTTATTGCACGTTGGTAAAAAAGATTTCTTTGACCGTAGCGAAATGTTCAGGATGGAAATAGAAAGAAGAGACAAAGTTGAATACTCTGATAGTGATTGGTATAAAAAGAATATTGAATTTGTTGCTAAGCATAAGTTCTTCACAAATTACGCAATTGAAAGATATCAAGAGCAAAAAAACGCAAACATTTTAAAGCTTCAAAAAAAATTAAAGAAGTCCGAATCGCACACTCAAGAAACAACTTTAAAATCTGAGAAGCTTGAATTTGAAAAAGAGAAATTAGAAACCAAAAAAGATTTTGATAAAAAAGCTGAACGCGGAATTGAAACAATGTTTCGCAATGTTATGCGTACACATGTTAGTTTCAGTTCAATGGCTGATAACAAAGCAAACATTATGATTAGTGTTAACACATTAATTCTTACAGCACTTGTCGCAATACTATTTAGAAAGCTTGATTCAAATCCACACTTAATTATGCCTACGGCAATGCTCACGTTAGTAAGTATGGTAACTTTGGTATTTGCAGTTTTAGTAACTCGTCCGAATGTTACTTCAGGTACTTTTACAAAAGAAGATATTGAGAACAAAACAGCAAACCTTTTGTATTTCGGTAATTTTTCGAACATGGCACTGGATGATTTTTCTTGGGGAATGAAAGCTTTAATGAATGACCGTGACTACCTTTATTCAAGCATGATTAAAGATTTTTATTTTCTCGGGAAAGTTCTCGGACAAAAGTATAAATACCTCAGGGTATGCTACAGTATTTTCATGTATGGATTAATCGTATCAATTATAGCATTTGCTGTTTCGATACTACTTTATCCGGAACCTACACAAATTGACAATCTTTTAGAATAATCAAATAGTAATTTATGAAAACACTTTATTTAACTCGCCATGCTAAGTCAAGTTGGAAAGAACTAGACCTGGATGATTTTGACAGGCCCTTGAACAAAAGGGGAAAACGAGATGCTCCGTTTATGGGACAACTGCTTAAGAAAAAAAATATTTTACCTGATGTATTGATTTCAAGCCCGGCTGTTAGGGCTTATACTACAGCAAGAACTATAGCAACAGAAATAGGATACCCTGCTGAAAACATTATGACTGATGAAAATATTTATGAAGCAAGTTCTAGCGAATTACTTGATATTATTAACTCAATTGAAGATGAAAACCGCTCTGCAATGTTGTTTGGCCATAATCCTGGGTTTACTATGCTCAGCAACTATTTGTCGGGCAAAGACATTTTAAACATTCCAACTTGCGGAATTGTTAAAATAGAATTCGAAAAAGAAAAATGGTCGGATATTGAAATTGATACCGGCAAATTAATTTGGTTTGAATATCCTAAAAAATATTTTGAGAATGAATGAAAGAATACATTTTTGAAAATAGAGAATTAAGCTGGCTCTCTTTTAACTATCGTGTTTTACAGGAAGCAAAAGATAATGCAAATCCTCTTTACGAGAGAATAAAATTCCTTGCAATCTATTCCTCAAACCTTGACGAGTTTTTCAGAGTTCGTGTTGCTTCGCTTCGAAGTTTATTGCGCCTTAAAAAAAAATCACAAGAGGATTTAGGTTTTGATCCGGCAGAACTTTTAAAGCAAATTCATTCAATTGTGCATAAA
Organism: Melioribacteraceae bacterium; assembly: GCA_028282005.1. Lineage (GTDB taxonomy): Bacteria > Bacteroidota > Ignavibacteria > Ignavibacteriales > Melioribacteraceae > JANQIV01. The sequence continues at coordinate 2,376 of JANQIV010000253.1, forward strand.
CAGCAGGAAGAATTTGGTGAAATTTTCAGAAGTCAAATTATTCCTGAGCTAAATGAAAATGATATATGTCTCGTAAATTCAGAACAATTAAATGGAGATCAAAAAGAATTTGCTGAAGACTATTTTCAAGTAAATGTAATTCAGTATATCGAACCGATACCCTTAGTTAAATCCGAGATACCTCCATTCTTGAGAAACGGCGGATTATATTTTGTTGTAAAGCTCTCAAGAAAAATAGAGGACGAGAAAGGTAAAGAGCAAAAGAAGTATGCTTACGAACTTGTGCAAATACCTTCTCAGCATTTGAATAGATTTATTACTCTACCGGATAAAGACGGCAAAACGCAAATCATCTTTTTGGATGATATAATTAAACTTAATCTTCGCCTTGTTTTTCCAGGCTATAAAATTGAAGATGCTTATTCTGTAAAGCTTACCCGCGATGCTGATCTTTACATCGATGACGAATTCACAGGCAGCTTGCTGGGTAAAATTAAAAAGGGGTTAAGCAAAAGGTCTACAGGTGTGCCCAGTAGATTTTTATACGATAACTCAATGCCGAACCAATTTCTGAAATTTGTAAAATCGGCAATGCAGTTGGATAATGAGGACATGGTACCGGGCGGACGTTATCACAACTTTAATGATTTCTTCGGATTCCCGAATCCCGGTAAAGATGAGCTGGAATACAAACCATTGCACCCATTTGGCCATAAAGAAATTGACAATGCTGAAAATATATTTGAAGCTATAAAAGAAAGTGATAAAGGACTTTTCTTCCCTTATCAAACTTATGATTATGTTGTGCAATTATTGGGCACTGCTGCTGATGATCCTGAAGTGACTTCAATAAAAATTACGCAATACCGGGTTGCAAAAGATTCTCAAATAATCACCTCACTTATTAAAGCTGTACAAAACAAAAAAGAAGTTGTTGTGTTCGTTGAACTAAAAGCTCGTTTCGACGAAGAAAGAAATATTAAGTGGGCTGAAGAAATGGAGAAGGCCGGGATTAAAGTTTATTACAGTTTCCCCGGTTTAAAAGTGCACGCCAAGATTGCATTGGTTACAAGAAAAGAAAACGGTGCCGAAGTGAAGTATGCTTATTTGGGTACCGGAAACTTCAATGAAAAGACAGCAAAAATTTACAGCGACATCGGACTTTTTACCAAAAGAGAAGAAATAACAAACGAAATAGAAAACGTATTCGGATTTTTATCCAGCAAAAGTTTTGATTATAAATTTGAACATCTTCTTGTTGCGCAGTTTAACATGCGGGATAAATTCACTGAGTTAATTGATAATGAAATAAGACTTGCAAAAGAAGGTAAAGAAGCGAAGATAACAATAAAAATGAATTCGCTTGAAGATAAAAAGATGATCAAAAAACTTTACGAGGCGAGTAATGCCGGAGTGAAGACAGATGTAATAATTCGCGGTATTTGCTGTTTAGTTCCCGGTGTAAAAGGACAAAGCAAAAACATAAATGTCATCAGTATTTTAGACAGATACCTTGAACACGCACGTATTTATATTTTTAATAACGAAGGAAATGAACAGATTTATTGTGCTTCCGCAGATTGGATGAAAAGAAACTTAAGCAGACGTGTTGAAGTAGGCTTCCCTATTTACGATGAGAATATTAAAAAGGATATAAAACATACTATTGACTTACAGCTAAGCGATGGCAAAAAAGCGCGCATAATTGATAAAGAAAATCTGAACAACTATTTGGATGTTGAAACAGATATTTCTTCGCAGGAAGCTATTTATAATTATTTTGAAGGAAAGAACAAGTAAGATTAAACGACTTATTCTTTTGAACCACTAGACTTATAACTTTTCTGTACATGGAAATTTAATTCCATTGCTTCATTTGAATATTTAATTAAATTTAATAAGGAAATTAGTTTTGTAAAAAATTGAACTAATTATTGACCCTATTCTTTAAGGGAAGTTATTTATATGCTTACAGAGAATACATCTATGAACAAATCTATTCAAATAATTACCAAAACAATTATCCTTCTGCTATTTTTAATAGCATGCAGCGACGATAGTAACCCAGTAACCACTTTTGAAACAGAACTATTTGTCACGCTAAATAATTCTGAAATTTATGAATTCCACACTGGGATAGGCGGTGACGAAGAATCCGCTCGAATAACTGTGCAGGCAAAGTACTTTGAGAGAAGTGAACTTCTAAGGGATGCGGATACAAAATGGGAGGCAGTATATTATTACAAGCCCCAAAAAGAATACTCGGGATTCGACTATGTTGAGTTAGAAACTCAAACAGGGTCCGACGGGGCATCACCTCCAACAGAGACTAAAGTCATAAAAATAACTATTAAAATTATTGAATAATTTATTAGTTTGAGAAAACCAACCAAAAAGCAGCCAAGCCGAAATTATAATTCGACTCGGCTGAATTCTTAAACAGCTTCGTTTGAAGGAATTAACGAAACTCTTGTTGAAACAGCATGCAAAGCAATATTATGAATCATTTCATCAACTGTAGTACAGCAATCCGGTAAAATAGAAACTTTGTATTTTTCAGCTTTCTTTGAAATAGCTGTATGGGTAACACAATTCTGCGTCATCATTCCGCAAACTAACAGTTCGTTTACATTTAGTTCCTGCAATGTACTTTCAAGTTCTGTTTGTTCAAAACTATCGGCAAATTCTTTTATTATTATTTTTGCATTCGGTGCTGCCTTAATTATCCTTTCGTGATTATCAGCCCCTTCCGTTCCTTTGTTAAAAAATGGGGAGATTCCCATTTCTTCATTTGCGATGTGCTGAATTATGATTACCGGAATATTCTTTTCATTTGCTTTTTGTATTGCTCCTTCAACATTTGCCAAAGTAGTATCCGTATTCCACAGAGGAAATTTACCGCCAGGGAAATAATCATTTTGTAAATCAATTACCAAAAGTGCTTTGTTTGTATCGCTCATTTTCTATTCCTTTAGTTTGTTAACGTAATTTTGATTGTAAAAATATTTCAAAATGAGCTTCACAATTAATGTCATATTCGACATATTTAAAGTCATAACTGACAAATTCATTAAATAATGAAAATAGCTATAATTGATTACCCCGATGCAATGAAATCTGCTGTTTTAGGACTTCAAGAGATGTTCTTAATGGCAAATAGAATTTGTGAAGAACAAAAGATTACCAAACAGTTCGAAGTAGAAATATTGATTCCAGGTAAAATTGGAGATCAAAAATACTCTGCAATTTTGCTTCCCCCAAGTTTGGAAAGTGAATATTATCTCAAACCGAGTAAAGATTTAACAGACTGGCTTAAAGAAAAACACAATGAAGGCAGCATACTTTGCTCAGCTTGTGCGGGAGCTTTCATTATTGCCTCAACAGGATTATTGAATGGAAGGAACGCGACAACACACTGGGGATTTATAAATCTTTTCAGCAAAATGTTTCCCGATATAAAGCTAGATACAAACAAAATACTTATTAATGATTCGGACATAATCACAGCCGGCGGAATGATGTCTTGGATGGATTTGGGGCTAGAATTAGTAGCACAATTCACAAAACCAATAATTATGCGCCAGCTTGGCAAAACTCTGGTTATTGATACCGGACAGCGTGAACAGCGATATTATCAGCAGTTTTTGCCCAAATTTGATCACGGTGATAAAACAATTTTGAGTGTTCAAAGGAAGCTACAGTCAGAATACCAAAAACCTACTAAAGTTTCAGAATTGGCTAAGTTTTCACATTTGACCGAACGAACTTTTTTGAGAAGATTTGTTAATGCAACAGAATTAAAACCAAACGAATATCTGCAAAAATTAAGGATACAAAGAGCTTGTGACTTGCTTGAAAACACCAACGATTCATTTGAAAGCATAGCAAATATAGTGGGATACGAAGATTTCAGCTCGTGCAGAAAAATTTTCGTACGCATAATGGGGCTAACTCCACGAGAATTCAGAAATCGTTTTGCGAATAAATGATTTCATCACAGAAATAAAAAAATTATTTTCCCAATTATAATTTCATTATCTAGTTGTAACAATCCTTCGAGGGGTTTGAATAAATTTAAATGAATATTTTTATTTTCTCTTTGATAATAGCGTTTCACGGAATAGTTTTATCCGCATTGCTGCTCCGTGTTAAGTTTGAAGAAACACGCCCCTATCTTTGGCTGACAATTTTGCTGTTATTGTATTCCACTATGATTTTGGTTTCACCAGATGCCGGAATAATTTCAGAAGAACTTGTAGCAGAATCAGAGACAATAATATTTTATTTGATTGGGCCCGTACTATTTGCATTTGTTCGATTTATAACCGGTGCGCCTTTATCAAAAAGAATCTTGCTTCTTTTGTTTTCTCCCGCAATCGTAATCACATTGCTTTTTATTTTGTCATACACGCCTTTTCTTTATAATAGTGAATCGGGTAATTACTTTATTGAGCTTCTCTACACTTGGAATTGGATCGGCTCAACACAGCTTGAATTGACGTGCATTTTGCTTAGTTTTTATGCAATCTCGGAATCATCAAAAAGAGCAGAGGAAGTAAGCGCCGGCGACGAGTTACAGCTTTCAAGCAGGCTCAATCTCTTTCTCGGGGTTTACACAATTATTTTCGTGCTCGATTTATTGATTGATTTCACTACACTATTTATTGAAATGTCATCACATGTTTATTCTTTTTCCGGTCAAATTCTCAGTGCACTCTGGTTTGCTTTTATTGCCTACTTAATGATCTCCGATTCCGACCGTTATAAACGTTTTCGACAGTCTGCAACTCCCCGGCAAAAGTACCAACGTTCCGGCATGAGCGATGATGATGTGGAGAATCTTTACCTCAAAGCAGAAGATTTTATGAAATCTGAAGAATTTTACAACAGGCCCGACTGCACTATGCCTCAGCTAGCCGAAAAATTAAAAGTTACTACTCACGAATTATCACAGGCAATAAACAGCGGCAGCGGAGGAAATTTCTCTCAATTTGTTAACCGTTTCCGTGTAAACCGGGCAAAAGAGCTTCTAAAGGACAAATCTTCCAAAAATCTAAATGTTCTGCAAATAGCTCTAGAGGCCGGGTTTTATTCCAAAGCAACATTTAACCGTGTTTTCCGTGAGATTACCGGGCAAACTCCGACCGCATTCCGCAAAGCGCAAGCATAGTTTTTTCAAAAAATCTTAAATCAAACGGCTCATTTTACCGGATGAGACGAATTCGCGCCAAATAACGAATAATTTGCCTCTGAAACATTTTACAAATTAATTCAAGGTAGTGGTTGTCCCAAAAAGTAAATATGTCATTCCGTGCCTGTCCGCCGTACTTCGTA
>JANQIV010000269.1 GCA_028282005.1 Melioribacteraceae bacterium
AATTGATTTTGCAATCATTTACAATGCAGTTCTTCCAATCGTTAAATGTTTTAGGGATCATCACATTTTGTTTTTTAAACAGTTAAAAAATTCGTTTCTTGTTTCAACATTATTAAATTCACCGCCAAATTCCATCGTGGTTGTATAGCTGGATTTATCTTTTATTCCTCTGGAGGAAACACAAAGATGTTTGGCAAAAATCATGACAATTACACTCTCGGTATTTAAAGCTTGCTGTAAATCTTTCAATATCTGCAAGCATAATCTTTCTTGTACTTGTGGTCTGTGGGCATAATAATTTACTAGGCGGTTGATTTTCGATAATCCGATTACCCTGTCTTCGGGGATGTATGCAACATGTGCAAAACCTGTGATAGGTAAAAAATGATGTTCGCAAGCAGAATCTATCGAAATATCTTGTTCTACCAACATTTTTCGATAACCATATTTATTCTCAAATGTAGAGATTTTAGGTTTATTTACTGGGTTTAAGCCATAAAAAAGTTCCTTAACGTACATCTTAGCTACGCGATAGGGTGTTCCCGATAAGCTGTCGTCTGTTAAATCTAATCCCAATACCTCCATAATTTTCTGAAAATGGAACTGAATATTTTCAATTTTTTCCTCATCACTTTTGAGGAATGCGTCATCACGCAGCGGAGTCTCCACATTTGTGGATAAGTGCATATCTCCAATATCATCTATTTTTTTTAATATCATTTCTTTCATTTGTATTTGTACTTTCTTTTTAATCAGTTAAATAAATTTTTACTATCCAGGCTTTCGTCTTTATCTTATTTTAATTCAGTGCAGTAGTTGTCTTTACATTGGCAATATTTTTATTGCTGCTATATTCATGACTCAATTTTGTCTGGTTTCTTTACTACTGAAGAAAGGTTCTTTTCAATTAAATTTTTATCAAGATTAGAACCAATAAAAACTATTCGGCTTTCTCTCTCTTCGTTTTCCTCCCAATAATTGCCCTGCGAAATTTGGAAATTGTCGCCAACAGAATGAAGTGCCAATTTATGCTGTATGCCTTCAACACTTATAATTCCCTTTATCCTTAGAATATTACCGGGATTGGCAAAAAGGAAAATATCGAGCCACGCTGAGAGTTTTTGAACTTCAAAATCTCCCTGGATTGTAATGCTTATGGTTTCAATTTTATGTGCATGTTCTCTTACCGGAGAAATTGAAGAAAGTTTATCTAAATTATCTAATGATTTTTCAACATTGGAAGGATGAAACAGGTTACAATTTAATATTTGTATGGTATCAGCTTTGCTGTATTTTGTTTTTTCTATCCGGGCAAAAGGGTTAATAGTACTTAACTGCTGTTCAATTTTCGATAACTTATCCGGCTCAACCAAATCAGTTTTGTTTACCAATAAAATGTCAGATAGGGCAATTTGTTTTCGTACTTCATAATGTTCATTAAGCCGCTTTAAAAATGAACTCGAATCAACAAGGCTAACTACTCCATCGAGCTTAAAATATTTTTGAGTACGTCTACCCGAAAACATATTTATTAAATGCCCGGGATCAGCCATTCCCGTAGCTTCAATTAATAGATAATCGTATTCAATATTTGATATTATTATACTATTGAGTAGTGTCCCTAATTCGGTATTAAGTGAACAGCAAATACATCCGTTAGATAATTCAAACACCTTATTTCCATCTGCTTCATAAATAAACTCCCTGTCAATATTTAGAGCAGCAGCCTCATTTTCAATAATCAAAAAATTGGTACTGGGGTTTGATTGGATTATCTTGTTCAACAATGTTGTTTTACCGGCTCCTAAAAATCCGGTAATTATTGTTACTGGTTTCGGTGTGTTATTCATATCAGTATCAGTTATTTTCTTCTTGAACGGAACATAGGGGACATATTCCTTTTAATACAATTTCAATTTCAGTTACTTTATATTCTGATGATAATTCAGCTTGCGGCATTTCAATAGTATCGATGCACTGGACATTTTTGCACTTTGTACAATAAAAATGGGCATGATCTTTTTTGCTTGAAAGCGAATTGTCTAATTCATATTTGACTAGTTGATTATCGACAACAATTTTATGGATTATTTTATGTTCTTCAAGTGTTTTGAACGACCTGTAGAATGTTGTACGGTCATAATTACCAACCAATTGCTCTCTAATTTCGATTTCGGATAAAGCTTGGTTTGAAGAAATAACAACATCAATTATTCCTTCGCGGCAACTTGTACGCTTAAGTTTGTGCTTATTTAATATTTCGTTAGCTTTCATAAATGCAAAAAAAGATTCAAATGCAACAATGATGCAAATTTACCTTAAATGCAACAATGATGCAAATAGAAAATATAATGTAACAAATAGCCATTGAGAAAAGGGTAATCTCAACTCTTCATCACTGTTATTACTGGGGCTTCGGTTGACAGAACTTCGCTGAAAGGTATAATGGTAATGACTACAAATCCAACGCTAAACCAAAATTTTGTAAAATGATGCAATTCTAGTTTCTTTAAGTATAATTGCTTTCTTAGCAGCATTAGTGCCGGTATAAGGGCTTCACGCGTTAAACCAACTGTTGTTCTTAGACACGAATGATCGTCTAAATTAGCTGAAGGTAATAAAATCTGTTTACGAATTATTGATTTCTCGGACGAGGTTTAGTCTCTTATTTTATCGAGAAGATTATTTAGCTGGTCTAATTCTTCTTCTGAAGTGCCATTAAAGAAGTGTTTAAGCTCATTTTCCAAATGGTCTAATTCTTTTAACTTATCAAGACCGTTTTGAGTAATTATTATATCAGCTTGTCTTCTATCAGATTCACAAATTGTTCTTTCTAGCAAACCTTTTTGTCTAAGTCTTTCTACTAAGCGAGAAGCATCAGACATTTTATCGAGCATTCTTTCCTTGATCAGACCTATCGTTGCAGTGTTTGGGTGTAGTCCGCGCAAAATTCTCAAAACATTATACTGGGGCACAGTAATGTCATGTTCCTTTAGAAAATTTGATAACCTAGTGAAAAGCCAGCTGTGAGTAAAAAGTATATTCACAGCCAGTTTTTCATGTAGGTTTTTGAAACTCTTTTGTTTTATGTCTTCTTCGAGACTCATTATGCTTTCTTAATTAATTGAATATTGATTTCAAGCTCTACTTCTTTGCCAACTACTAATCCGCCGGTCTCAAGTACTTTACTCCATTGTAAACCAAAATCAAAACGATTTAGTTCACCCGTTAATTTGAAACCTGCTCTAGTGTTTCCCCAAGGCCCTTTTACAATGCCGTTTAATTTTGCATCTAATTCTATTTCTTTAGTAACACCTTTGATAGTGATATCGCCGACCAATTTATATTTGTTATCACTAATTTTTTTCATCGATTTGCCAACGAAAGTCAATTCAGGAAATTTTTCAGCATCAAAAAAGTCGGGACTTTTAAGGTGATTGTCTCTATCTGTATTTTCTGTATCAATACTGCTTACTTTGGCAGAGAAATTAATTTTAGCTGTTTCGAAGTTTTCACCATCAGTAGTAACTGTACCTGAATATTCGTTAAAAGTACCTTCAACATCAGTAATTACCATATGAGATATTGAAAAGCCAACTGAAGTGTGAGTGTTATCGAAATTCCATTCTGTTTGAGCATTGATTTTTGCAAAAGCAGCAATCAAAAAGATTGAAAAGAAAATTTTAATGTGTTTCATTTATGTCTCCTTTAGGTATTGTTTTATTTGTTTGTTGTCACGTTAAATGTTATAACATGTATTGATTTTAAAAAGTTCCCCCAGCTCACTACAGGGGGAACGCATGGAGTTCATCTCACAGCAGTTTTATTTAACTACTGTGGTTAAATCTTCGATACCAAAATTTGTGAGAATTCCATTGTGAATATTTTCTGACAATTCGTTCAACTGTTTAACACCTTCATCCCAACCAAGGGCGTCAACTGTAGTTCTGAAAGGTCTTTCGCCTTTTGGAGTATCAACAAGTGTTTTAACGGAATCAGCAATATCTTGAGGATTAGGCACAACCTCTCCTTCGAAAACTTTTCCGAAAGCCTCACCAAATTTTTGGAATCTCTCAGTAACAGGGCCATATTCTGCAAACAATTCTTCAACACCGGGTTTATGTGTATTTTGGAAAATTTCTGTCGGATAAGCACCTGGTTGTATAATTGCGGTTTCAATTCCTAACTGGCCGAGTTCATATCTGTAACCTTCAAAAAGTGAATCAACTGCGAATTTTGTTGAGTTATAAATGCCATTAAAAGGAATTACAATTCTGCCAACCAAACTTGAGATTAGTATCAACAATCCGTCTTTGTTGGTTCTCATACGAGGAAGAACAGCGTTGTTTACCCTGAATGGTCCAAAAACATTTACTTCGTACATGTTTTTCATTTGATCAGTTGTAAATGATTCGTTAAGTCCCATCGCGTGAACACCAGCGTTATTTACAACAACGTCTATTTTTTTGTGATCGTTGACGATTGAGTTAACCGCATTTTTTACTGATTCATCACTTGTAACGTCAAGTTCGTAAACGTGAATATTGTAATTGTTATCAGCGGCGTATTTTTTGAAAGCTTCGGCTTTCTCTGAGTTTTTGCCGTTTGAGTTTCTCATTGTCGCAAAAACTGTATGGCTGTCTTTTGCTAATGTTTCAACGATGAGTTTTCCAAATCCACTACTTGTACCGGTTACTAATATGTTTTTTGACATGTTATGTCCTTTCTTTATTATTGAATAATTATTAAAATTTTGTTGTGTATGCAACTATCATAATAAAAATTTCTATTCTTCGTTTAAGTTTTTATACATTTTGCAAAGCACACTTTTGCATATTTTAACATCATCTTCAGAAATATCGTTCACTGCTTTCTTAATAGATTCTTCCGCGACTGCTACCGTGCAGTTCTGCATATCTTTTGCTTTTTGTGTTAAGTAAACTAATTTGTTTCTTTTGTCTCTTGGATCTGGAATACGAACAATAAGGTTATTTGTCTCCATATTTTCAAGCATTCTTGCCATACCGGTTTTGTCTTTGCCGAAATGACTAGATAATTCCTGTTGATTGAGTCCGTCTTTCTCCCAAAGTTTTGCAACCACTACCCATTGCTGAGCTGAAACATCCGAGCCGGTTGAACAAAAATCCTGACTCATTTTTTTATTCAGGGATCTTGAAACTCGGTTAATCAGATAACCGACGCATTCTTCTTGTTTATATTTTTGTTCTTTAGCCATTTTTATTAGTTGCATAATCAACTATTCAAATATATGTTGCAACATGTAGTTTGTCAAGTATTTTTTAAAAAACTTTTAAATCTCTTAAAATGAATTCGATAGTATGTTATTAAAATAATATTAATATTTTTCAGATTAGACTAGTTCATTAATTTTGTATATTAACGCGTTAATTTTTTTCGATATGTTGATTACTGTTGCGTTGATTATTTATTTGATACTGAACTTAGACTTACGCTATGACTACAATACTACTAAAAAGAAATATTCTTTTTTTATTATTAATTAATATTTTCCCTCTTTTTCTTTTCTCTCAACAAAGAAATTTTATTCATTTTGATATTTCCGACGGTCTGCCGATATCTCAACTTAGAAACATAGAACAATACAAAGATAGTTACTTAGTATTTGGGACATACGGTGCCGGTTTCTGCTTTTTTGATGGCGAAAAATTTGCAACGATAAATACTTCAAATGGTCTTTCCAATAATATCATTTTTGATTTAGCTATTGACGATTCAAACAATATTTGGTTGGGAACGCTAAATGGCTTGAATAAATTTGACGGTTCCGGATTCGAATCTTTCAAAAAACCTGATGGCTTAAATGATAATCTTATAAGAAGAATTTACCCTGAAAAAAGCCGCTTACTCATTGGAACAGAAAAAGGTTTAAACATTTATAGTGATGGTAAATTTTCTTCGATTTCACTTTTTGAAAACAAGTATGTGAGAGAAATTCGTAAATATGATAATGATTACTACTTCGGCACATGGGACGAATTATATATCTGCGATGAGAATTTTGAAGTAAAAAAAATCTTCACGAAATATTTAAAAGATAATCCGGTTGATGTCGTTCTTAAAAATGATAAGGGAATATTTATAGGAACCCGTGACGGCTTGGTTGTAATTGATAATGATGAAAAAATTAGCTTTTACACTACTGAGCATGGGTTAACGGAAAGCACTATTCTAACTATTCATGATAACGGTGGATACTTGTTATTGGGTACTCAAGCCGGAATTACAAAATATGATTACAAAAAGTTTAACCAATACACTGATGAGAAAGGGTTAAGCAGTTACGTAGTAAATGATATCTTTAAGGACAATCAAAATATTTTATGGTTTAGCTCTGAAGAAGGACTTTACAAACTCATTGACGAAAACTTCTTAAAGTACAATCTTGATGGTGAAAAACTTGATGTTTGGGGAATCCACGAATTAGATAACAAAGACATATTAATTGGTGCTGAATTTCATGGAATATTAAGATTAAGGAACGGAAAGTTTGCTGAATTAAATACTGGTGATGTTTTTGAAAATAACACTATTGCAAATTTTCTTACTGACAGCAAAAATGAGTTATGGATTGGTACGGATTACGGAATCGTAAGAAAAAACAGTTCGGGATATTACAATTACTCTGCAAAAATGAACTTGCCGCAAAACGTCATTCTTCACATCTATGAAGACAGATTTAATAATTATTGGGTAACAAACTACTCTGATGGAGTAACAATTATAACTGAAGATAGTATTAGGTCTGTCACATATTCTCAAGGTTTATCAGATGACATGGCTTATAGGGTGCTTGAAGATTCCGAAGGTAACATCTGGGTTGCAGCTGATCTTGGCTTAAATAAATTCGTAAATGGTGAGCTAAAAAACGAGGAAGAATTCAGCTGGACAAATAATCACTCAATTTTGCAGATTGTTGAAGATAGAGAAAAAAACTTGTGGCTTGGTACTTTTGAAATAGGCCTTATGAAATATAATTATAAAGATCACTCTATAGACACGGTAAACGTAGCGAATGGAATGAACGATAATGCTATTGTCTCAATGGTTATGGATAAAAACGAAGATTTATGGATCGGTACGAATAAAGGGATTAATAAATTTTTTCTAAATGACTATTTAGAAACAGGGGAGAAAAAAGTAATTGGATTTACAACTGGAGACGGCTTCCCCGGAATTGAATGTATTCAAAGCTCGACCTTATTGGATTCCGAAGGATATCTATGGTTTGGTACAGTTGAAGGGCTTGTCAGATTTAACCCTGAAAAGATTGAAGAGCATAATCATCTGCCAACTTTATATATTACTTCAATCTATACGTTAGATCATGAGTTTAGTAAAAGACAAGTTTACACTAAAAACTATAGAGATGAATTTTCAAGTGAGTTATTCGAAGTTGATTATTTTGAAAATAGCGTTAACATCGAATTTAAAAGTGTGGATTTAAAAGATCCGTTTAATGTTGTGTACAAATACAAAATTAATAATTCAGCTTGGTCCCCGGTAACAAACCAGAAGTCTATTTCTATGAATAATCTTGATCCAGGCGAATACACAGTTCAAATAGCTACAACAGACAATCTTAATTATTGGAATGATAGCTCTAAGTTTATTAACTTCAAAGTAAACGCTCCTTTTTGGCTTACATATTGGTTCTGGGTTTTGGTAACTGCAACGCTAGGCTTTTCTGGGTACTTTTTGGTAAAATACAGATTTAGACAGATTTCTAAAAAGAACTATGAGCTGGAAGAAAGAATACTAGAAAGATTGGAATACCAGAAAAGATTAGAAGAGTATCAAATTGAATTAGTTAATGCCAAAGAAAAAGCCGAACATTCTAATAAATTGAAGTCTGAATTCCTCGCACAAATGTCACATGAAATTAGAACTCCTGTAAATACCATACTTAGTTTTTCTTCATTAATTAAACATGATTTAAACGGACATCTAACAGGAGATTTACAGGATAGTTTTACAATTATTGAAAACGGCGGTAGAAGATTAATAAAAACAATCGATTCGATATTGAATATGTCGCAACTGCAATCAGGCAGTTTTGAAATAAACAAAACAAAAATAAATATCTGCAAGCTAGTAAAAGAACTTATATTTTCATTTAAGTCCAGGGCAAAAGAAAAAGGTTTAAAGCTGAATTTCAATACATGTTGTAAAGATTGCGAAATTTATGTTGATCAATACACAGTGACCCAGTTGATAGAAAACCTAATTGAGAACGCAGTAAAATATACAAATGAAGGAAGCATTGATGTATCTATAAAAGAAAATGAAGAATATAGAACATGCATCGAAATAAAAGACACCGGAATTGGCATTTCAAAAGAGTTTCAGAAAAATATATTCACAGCGTTTTCGCAAGAAGATACAGGCTACACAAGAAAATTTGAAGGTGCCGGATTAGGGCTCTCTTTAGTGAAACAATACGCAGATTTAAATAACATCACTATCAAATTAGATAGCGAAAAAGGCAAAGGTTCAACTTTTACCGTAATTTTTAACGATCAATAATTATTTGTCCCCTCTCCATAATTTATTTCGTCTTCATATAAACAGCGGTTAATTTCAAACCAAAACGGAGCAAAACTATGTCAAAATACATGTATCTTTTTAGAGGTGGTGAAGAGCAGCGTTCACAATTGAGCGAAGCCGAAATGCAGTCACACATGCAAAAATGGGTAACTTGGATGGACAGATTAGCTAAAAGCGGAAAATTAGTTGACGGCTCGCCATTAAGAAAAAATGAAAGAAAAGTGGTCAGTGGATCCGAAAAAATTGTAAGCGACGGGCCTTTTGCAGAAGGCAAAGAATTAGTGGGGGGGTATTTAATTGTGAATGCTGAAAAATTAGATGATGCAGCAGAAATTGCAAAAGACTGCCCGATATTCGAACATAACGGGACAGTTGAAGTAGCAGAAATTTTACCAATGTAAAAAAATTTAAGGGGAATAAAATATGGCAAAGTATTTATATCTATTCAGAGGCGGAGACACTACAAGGCTTGAACAATCACCCGAAGAAATGCAAGTGCACATGGAAAAATGGAAAACATGGATGGCGAGCTTGGCCGAAAAAGGACAGCTAATAGATGGGCTTCCACTAAGCAAAGATGGTAAACAAGTCCACAAAACCGGGGAAGTTGTGCACGATGGGCCGTATGCCGAAGGAAAAGAAATAGTTGGCGGTTATTTGATGGTTAACGCTGATGATATTGACGGCGCAGTTGAAATCTCAAAAGGCTGTCCAATTTTTGAGCACGACGGTTTTGTTGAAATTCGCGAAATTATGAATATGGGATAATTAAAAAATTTATTAATAATAGTGTCAAAAAGGGGAGCCGGAGTGACTCCCCTTTTTCATTATTTGCCTTTTCTTTTTTCAAGTAAGATATTCATAAACTTATAAACATCCGCATTTTTCTGGTTGAAATCTTTGAACTCAGACGGAGCACTACCAACATTTGCATAAACATTCTTAAGACTGCCCATTATTGATTCATCACCCATTGTAAATTGATTTATTAAATCAGTCCACCTATCGGCAAGTTCTTGAACTATTTGGCTCGAAGGATCTTTATCCATATTTACCCGAACATCGGCAATAAGATTATTCCATTTCTCAGCATCTTCGGTTGCTTGTTCTTGAGTGTATTCATGGCGTTTAATTTTATTAAGCTGCTCTGAGGTATAGAACTGCTTTACCCATTTTGATGTTTTATCCATTTTTACAACCTCTATTATGTTTATAATTTTTTGCCAATCTATTTTATCTGAATTTTGAATTGACTTTTCAGCCTTGTTAATAGCTTTTTTCAATAATTTGTAATATTCTATTTTTTGGTCTATAGCTTCCTTTTGAATTTTTAATGCTTTTGTCAAGTCAATTTTATCATCTTCAATTATTTCCTTTATCTCAGCTAAAGAGAGTCCGAAAAATTTTAAAGCTATTATCTGCTCAAGTTTCAGAAGATCTTCAAAATTATAAAGCCTGTATCCCGAAGACGAATAACCGCTAGGTTTCATTAGGTTTTTCTTATCGTAAAATCTGAGAGTGCGAATTGACACATTCGCAACCTTTGCAAACTCTCCTATTTTCAATAATTTATTTGTGTCTGCTCTCATGTTTCTTTCTTCCGCTTTTTTAAATTCCATTTACAAATATAAGGTGTGACTTAAGGGGAGAGTCAAGAAATTTTTTTTCGATTTTGCAATACATTACTTAAGCTTTGCTTTACCCGAATTGTTTTGTTACTTTCTCTTTCGATAAATAAAGGATGACAACTCCGTTGATGCCTTTTATGAAAATCCCGGGATACCCTCTCAACACAGTTATTGAGGCACTGTGGTTTTGCAAAGCAGAAGATTTTTATTCAAAAGTAACTACTTTTCCTTTGCTGAATGAAGGCCTATTTATTGATTTTTCAGAGAGTTACAAATCTTACAATACATCTGGCAAAATAATTGGTGATAATAAAAAAATCTGGTTTGCCGGAATTCATTCAAAACCATTTTTAACTGAAGTAAAAGGCAATCACGAACAATACGGTATTTTATTTAAGCCCGGCGGTATTTATAAATTGTTTGGTGTCCCGGCAACCGAGCTTGCAGAAAACTTTATTGATGCGGATGACGTTTTCCGGAATGAATTCAATGAAATGATGGACACAGTTGTTAATGACAAAACCCCATTATCAAAACTTAATTTTATTGAGAAGTTTTTAACAAAAAAACTCTCGGACAGAAAAATAAACTCTTACCTTGAAAACATAGTTTCTGAAATAGATTCCGATAACTTGCGGAATGGAGGTATAAAAAAACTACTTTCAGAAATAAATCAATCCTCAAAATCGTTTATTGCAAACTTCAAAAAGGTTTACGGATTAACTCCGAAAAAATTCTGCAGAATGAAATTGATAAATAATTCACTGAACGAAATTATTGCCAAACCAAATTCATCATTAACTCAAGTGGCGCTGAACAACGGATTTTATGACCAATCTCATTTTATCAGGCATTTTAATTTTTTTCTAAACATATCCCCCAAAGAATACAAACGCTATGCTGTTGAAGGAAATGTGTCAAAAGAATTTCCGAATTTTCTCGAACACAAAAGGTAAATTCTGTACAATTTTATAATTGTTGAAAAGCATATTTTGATTACAAAAATTGAAGGCAAGTAATGAAAAGTATCATAGTAGTTTTATTGGGAATTATTATTTTTTTACTTATTGATAAACCAAGTGGAAATGCTAAGGAGGTAAAAATGGAAGAAGATAAAAAAGGAAGAGTTACCGGAATCGGTGGAATATTTTTTAAATGCAAAGATCCACAAAAAGTAAAAGAGTGGTACCGTGATAATTTGGGTTTAGAAGTTGACGAACACGGCTCACCTTTCGAATTTAGAAATGCCAACCGTCCGGAAGAAATAAATTATTTACAATGGGGACCTTTTTCAGAGGACACAAAATATTTTGATCCGTCGGAAAAAGAATTTATGATAAACTACCGGGTTGTAAATATTGAGAATCTCGTTGAGCAATTAAAAGAAAGCGGAGTAACAGTTGTTGATTCAATTGAAACTTACGACTACGGCAAATTTGTTCACATTCTCGATTCGGAAAATAACAAAATAGAATTGTGGGAACCAGTGGATTCAGTTTTTACAAAATATTACAGCGACAGAAAAACAACTAAGTAAAAAGTTAAAGTGAGAAGTTCATTTCTCACTACAATAAATGCGGTTTAACTTTCAAATTTAACAAATCAATTTGTTTTTATTTCCCTTCAATAATGCATTTATGAAATTTGCATTATAAAATTGGGGGGATAATCAAATGCATTTAGTAACAATATTTGTATTTATAATTAAATTGCTATTTTTTCAAGAACCAGTTGAAGAGAAATCATCGGCGACAAAAGAAAGTTTTTATACTACTAGATTTAAAGAAGCTATTCGACTTTATAAAAAAACTTATGAAATTGTTGAACAAAGAAAATTAAATATTCTTCAAAAAGATTAAATCAGATTTCACTTTAAAGCAACCATTTAAGGATCAATGCGTCAAAAATCCTACACGCGACTAAAACCAGCGGGGGATTTATGAAAAGGATAGCTTTACTTGTTTTACCACTCTTTGTTTTAACCTTATTTACTGCATGCTCTACTTCCGACGAATTCTATGATTACGAATACTCGTATAATCACGATCATGATTGGGATGATTTAAATAAAATCTCTTTCTATGATGATGACTATCATTATAAAGTCTATTTGGATGGCGACGATGTAGTTAAAATTTACCGTGATGGTGAAAGACTTGAAGGCAGAGAATTTAGAAGAGCCGAAAGAAGAGTTAAAAGAAACATTGAAGAAATTGAAGAATCGCTTGCCGAATTGGATGAAGAACTTGAGGAACTTGAAGAAGAGTTGGACGAAATGAATGTGCGCAAACATGAATGGAGAGAATACAGTAGAGAAATGAGTCGCGTAAAAAGGGAGATTGCTCGAGCAACAAGAGAAAGCATCCGTGATCACCACCGTGAAAACGCAAGAGAATTAAAACGTGAACTGCGCGATTTAAAGAAAGAATTGAAACATAAAATTCGTAAAGAGTACAGATATAGTTACCACTACGATTGGAACGATGATGATTGGGAAGAATTCTCCGAAGAAATGGATAGACTTGCAGAAGAGTTATCAGAGATTGAGGTTGATGTTGATATAGATGTTCCACACATTCATGTTAATGTGCCTGATATTGACATTGATATGTCCGGATTAGAAGCAGGTATGGAAGCCCTTCACACTTCACTTGAAAACTTAGACCTGGACTTAGATGAACTTAGGGATTTTGAGAGAAATTTTAAAAGATTTGAAAGAGAATTTAGAAGAGAACTTTACCGTGATAGGTTAATTGATGAAAAATATGATGAATTCTATTTAGAGATTGATGACGGTGAAATGTACATTGACGGGGATAAAGTTCCGGATAGATATTACGATAAATACAAAGATATTTATGAAGATCATTTTGATACCTATTTTGACAGGGATGTAAAAATACACTTTGATTAAAAAAGGCGCTTCGGGCGCCTTTTTTATTAACCTTTCTATTTGAATTCCTACTTTACCGCAATTGTCAATACTTAAGTTTTCAGATTAACTTCCGAAAATACAATTAGTTATAAAATGGGAAGTTTGCTCTTTTACATTCTTTATTGTAGTTTACAAAAAACTAAACCGGAAAAACGTTATGAAAACGAAAAACAACGGTAAAGCAAAATTCAAGAACGGAAATGTTGATGTAGAAGAAAAGAAATCCATTAGTAGAGAAGAATACGAAAAAGAACTTGCAAAGCTGCAAATAGAATTAGTGAAATTGCAAGAATGGATTAAAGCCAAAGGATTAAAAGTAATTGTAATATTTGAAGGTCGCGATGCTGCCGGGAAAGGCGGTACAATTAAACGTATCACCCAAACATTAAATCCAAGAATTTGCAGGGTTGTTGCGCTTACTACTCCGACTGAACGCGAGAAAACTCAATGGTATTTTCAGCGTTATGTAGCTCATTTACCTGCTGCCGGTGAAATGGTTTTGTTTGACAGAAGCTGGTACAACAGAGCCGGTGTTGAAAGGGTAATGGGATTTTGCACGAACGAAGAATACGAAGAGTTTTTGAGATCATGCCCGGAATACGAAAGAATGCTTGTCCGTTCAGGAATAAAAATTATCAAATACTGGTTTTCCGTAAGCGACGAAGAACAGGAAAAGCGCTTTCAAAACAGATTACACGAACCAACGAAGAGATGGAAGTTAAGCCCAATGGACCTTGAATCCCGTGCACGTTGGGAAGAATATTCCAGAGCAAAGGACGAAATGTTTGCTTACACAGATATAAAACAAGCTCCGTGGTATGTTGTTGAAGCAGACAATAAAAAACGCGCGAGGCTAAATTGTATCAGCCATTTACTAAGTTTAATTCCTTACGAGGATTTAACACCTAAACCAATTGAACTGCCGCCAAGAGTTAAAAAGAAGGGATATATAAGACCCCCAATTTCAGATCAAACTTTTGTACCGGAAATTTTTTAGAAATGGTAAAGGCGCTCAACAGCGCCTTTTTCATTTTAGAAGTATCATTTTATTTACTTCATCAAACGATTTTGATCCATCAATAGATTCCGCATTTATCCTGTAAATATAGACTCCGCTGCTTAAATTACTCGCATCAAAGTTTAATTCATGAGTTCCGGCATTTTGAACATTGTTCTCCAACAACTCAACGAGTTGTCCCAAAGTATTATGAACAGTAATATTCACTCTGCTTTCAACCGGAATGCTGTATCTAATTTTTGTTTCGGGATTAAAAGGATTTGGATAATTCTGTTCAAGAACAAAATTATCCGGAACTATTATTTGGCCATCAATTGATGTAATAGTATTCAAATAATTATTTACAACTTCTAATAATTCTTTCCCAATACTTTCCGTATCGGAATCTTGATTTACAAGTACCGAAAGTGAAACATTATTTTGAGCATCAAATAATAAAACAGAA
>JANQIV010000030.1 GCA_028282005.1 Melioribacteraceae bacterium
AGACGCAGATTGAGTATATGCTCCAGCATGGATTGATCAGACCATCCGACTCTCCCTATGGCGCCCCAGTCTTATTCGCACCGAACTAATCGCTTACTAATATTTCTTTTAATATCACCTCCTAGTATAATTTCTCAATCATTTTTTAAAGAGATTAATCCTTTTGACGTAATAGTGAATGGAGAGAAGATAAGTAACACCTTCACTGGTGGAATGAATAATCCAGAGGTTCAGTTTGTTGATTTGGATGGCGATAATGATTTGGACGCAATGCTTCTGATGAGTGATAATACTTTTCAGTATTACAAAAATGTTGGAAATTCAATTTCGCCCAGCTATGAAATTGATGTAAATAAATTCGCGAACTTGGAATTGCGAGACTGGTTTTATTTTGTTGATATTGACGCCGATGAAGATTACGATTTATTTACCGGATCAAGAACAACTTCAAACTTTATTTCTCTTTACAGAAATATTGGAGATTCGACTGATCCAAATTTTGTGACCGAAACAGACACTGTACTTGAAAATACAAACCAGGCAATTTTTGCTGAGAATATTTCTAATCCTGTATTTGCTGATGTTGACGGTGATGGCGATTTTGATTTTATCGCTGGCAATCAGGCTGGTACACTTGTATTTTATGAAAATATTGGTTCCCCTATAAATTATGAGTTTCAATTTATTACAAATCAATGGCAGGATATTATAATTATTGGTGAACTTGCTAAAGTAAATCATCACGGAGCAAGTTCACTAGAGTTTGCCGATATAAATTCAGATTCTGATTATGATCTTTTTTGGGGGGACTTTTTTCATACGGGACTTTATTTTTTAGAAAACCAAGGGACACCACAAAATCCAAATCATGTTAGAGTGCTTGATCTTTTCCCTACAGAAAATAACCCGGTAAACACTAGGGGATTTAATATGTCGAGGTTTTCAGATATTGATTCGGATGGTGATCTCGATATGTTTATTTCTGAGCTTTGGAGTTTTGATACCCCGAATTTATTGATGTACTTTGAAAACCTTGGTGATGCAAATAATTATGAGTATCAAATTAGGGATAACAATTTTATAGAAACTCTTGATTTGGGCGTTCTAAGCTATCCGGCTTTCACTGATCTCGACAATGATAATGATTTTGATTTAATTATTGGTGCGCAAAAAAATAGAACCGGTTCATTGAACTATTTCGAAAATATTGGGAGTAATTCAAATCCTTCATTTGAGTTAAAAGACACAATGTTTGCTGCAATAAATTTTGACTCGGAAATTGCGCATGCTTTTGGTGATTTAGATAATGACGGGGATAAAGATTTAGTTTTGGGAACTCTTAGTAGATTTTTACTGGTTTATGAAAATGTGGGGAACGGGGATAATTTCAATTTCGAATTAACCGATACTCTTTCATTCTTTGATAATGGCGGCGGTAATTTAATAAGTACATCGCCAAAACCTTTTTTAATTGATGTTGAAAATGATGGCGACTTGGATATTGTTGTTGGTGGATTTAACGGTGAGATTAATTTAATTATTAATGAGGGGACAGTTTCAATCTATAATTTTTCTATTAGTGAAAATCACTTTGGTGGAATTGATGTTGGCAATGCCAGTGCTCCAGCACTTTATGATTTTAATAACGATAATATTTTGGATTTAGCAGTTGGTAACCTTGATGGTGAAATTTTGTTTTATGAAAATAGTGGCACGACCTTTAATCCAAACTTCAGTTTAACTGCCGAACCATTTATCAATGAAAATTTTGGAAGTAATTCAGTCCCTCTATTTGTTGATATTGATAATGATAGCGACAAAGATTTTTTTGTTGGGAACGTTAAAGGCGGATTGTACTTTTATAGAAATGATGAAGTTACCGGAATCAGCAATGTTACTAAGCACAATAGTAAATTAGAAAATTTCATTATTGAAACGTATCCGAATCCGTTTAATGCATCTGTAAAAATAAATGTTAAACTTAGTAACAGTGATAAAATTGGTTTATATGTATATAATTTACTTGGCCAAAAAATAAAAACAATCTACTCTGGGGAAATGATCTCTGGCGAATATAAATTTGATTGGAATGCAACAAACGATGAAAATTTGACAGTTGCTACCGGTAATTACATAGTTGTATTAGAATTGAATAAAAATATCAAAAGTATTCCAATATCTTTAATTAAGTAAAAATAAATACCTTGTATCCACATTGTGAATAGGTTATAATTTATGGGGAACTACAAGGCTATTAATACAGGGGAGAAAATGAAATTTAGAATCTTGCAAATTACATTTTTGTTCTTAATAAATATTTCAGTCGCGCAAAACTCAATAAACTTACTTGGCAAGTTTGCTTCGCCGAATGCAGCACGCTATAGTGATGTCTGGGGTTATGTTGATGAAAATGGAAGAGAGTACGCTTTACTTCTATCTTATGAAGGAACCTATATTATTGATGTTACCGATCCGACTAATCCGGTTGAAATTGAATATATTGACGGTATTAATTCAATTTGGAGAGATGCAAAAGTCCATGGAAACTATGCGTATGTAGTTACTGAAGGGAACAACCAGCAAAAGCCCCATGCTAATGGTTTGCAAATTATTGACTTATCGAATTTGCCGAACTCTGCTGCTTTAGTTACAACAGTTAATGATATTTTTAATTCCGCGCATAACATTTTTATTGAAGATGGCTATGCTTATGTTGTTGGTACCGAAGCAGAAAACGGAATTGGAGGTGTGCACATAATTGATTTAAGTGATCCCTTGCAACCGCACCAAGTTGCATACTATGCTGAAAGCGGATATGTACACGACGTTTATGTTAGTGGTGATATTTTAATCGTATGTTCGGCAAATGATTATGCTTATGTTGATATAAGTAATAAAGCAAATCCACAATTGATTTCGTCGAGTGCATCGATACAAGCAGATGGCGGTTATGCTCATTCAGGCTGGATGACAGAAGATAAACGATATTTTTATGCAACTGATGAAGGCAATTCATTTGATTTACGTGTTTACGATCTTCAAGATAGAAATACCTGGGAAGTTTCTGTGAATAGTTGGCAAATGCAAAGCCAAAGTATAATACACAACCTTTTTATAAGAGGGAACTATGCCCATATTTCGTATTACACAGACGGTTATGTTGTGTTAGATATTTCAAATCCTGAATCGCCTAAAATTGCCGGGCAATATGATACTGCTGATGATGGTGGCTCTGGTTTTAATGGTGCGTGGGGTTGTTATCCTTATTTACCTTCAGGAAATATTCTAATATCTGACGTAAATTTTGGACTTTTTGTTTTTGATTTTACTGAAGACGGAATAACCGATGTAAAGGATAATAATGAACTGCCGGAAAAATTTTCGGTTGCCCAAAATTATCCAAATCCATTTAATCCTACTACGAAAATAACTTTTAGCTTACCAAGTAATGAATTTGTAACTGTTGATGTCTTCAATATACTAGGCCAAAAAGTAGCTGCTTTAGTTAATGATAGTTTTAATGCCGGCGCACACTCTGTTGATTTTAATGCGCAAGGTTTGGGTTCAGGAATTTACCTCGCCAAAATATCAGCGGGGAGCAATACAAAGCTTATTAAAATGAATCTTGTAAAATAAATTTTTGGTAATAATTTGAAAAAATATTCTCTTCTTCTTGTGTTGTTAGTTTTTGTAATTGTTATTACATCCTGCGATTCGGACGATAATCCTGCTGATCCACCGGATCAAATCGGAAATAGAGGTTTTTCATCTGAACAAGTAGCAGAAGTTATTGTTAATAGTTGTGCAGTTGACGGTTGCCATGCCGGAAATCAGCCCCAAAACGGTTTATCATTAGAAAATTATGAAAACCTTATTAAAGGAAGCAGCAATAGGCCTTTGCCTTCCGGAGGGACTTATGGGGGAGATGTGGTTGTACCGTTCAGTTCAGAAAAAAGTTTACTTTATCAAATGATCAGTGGAAGAGTAAATCCTTCTATGCCTTTTAATCGCTCAGCTTTATCCGATCAAGATATGCAAACAATAAAAGATTGGATTGATGAAGGCGCAAAAGACGAAAATGAGAATGTACCATTTCAAAATTCATCTCATAAAATATTTGTTTGTAATCAAGCGAGTGATGCCATTTCTGTTATTGACGGGAACGCAAAAGTTGTCTCTAGAATTATAGATGTTGACTTTAATCAAACACTCGATGCCCCACACATGGTCAAATATAAAGAGGGATTTCTTTATGCTACTTTAATTTCTGCCGGCAAGTTTTTGAAGATTAATACAACAAATTTTGAAACTGTAGGAGAAGTGAGTGATCTTGGTTTTCCCGGAATGATAATGCTGCATAAAGATAACAAAGCATATGTTTCGCGCTCATCAACTGCTCCGGGAAGTTTCAGTTCTATTTATGTAATAAACATCGACAATATGACGCTGATAAAAGAAATAGTTTTACCTGTGGCCGGAATACCGCATGGTATAATTCTCTCTCCGGATAATAACAAGCTTTACGTAGCAAATCTTACACAGAACCGGATAAATATTATTGATACACAAACTGATGAATTCGAAGAAGATTTCGTTTTATCGCAAAGTATTGACCATGAACCAATGCAAGCAAACATTTCTCCGGACGGGAACTACCTTTATTTATCGGCAAGGAAAACAGGCTTGTTTCTAATTGTTGATTTAAATACAAAATCGATTGTTAAAGAAGTAACTACCGGCGGCGGGCCAATGCACATTGTCGTTAACTCAGATGGTAGCAAAATATATTTACCATCAATGATGAGTGGTTTGGTTAATGTAATTGACTACGACGGAAATGACTGGAACAATTCAACTCAAATTTCCCATCCCGCTTTTAGTATGCTGCATGGAGCTGAGTTATCACCTGATGAAAATTATCTTTATGTTTCAAGCCGAAACACCAATGGTAACTTTGTACCGGCTTATCAAGTTGAAGGCGAGGGGAATATAGCAACAGTTGGAATTGTTAATTTGCAAAACAACACTGTTGAAAAAATTCTCGAAATAGAAGAATTTGGCTCAGGATTAACAGTGGGTAACTAACAAAATTCTTCCGTTCGAAAATTCGACTTTATGACTAATATTTAACATATTATGGTTTGTTTTTTCGAACAATTGCTGAGTTCTATGAAACGGGTAATTTATCCTGGGACTTTCGATCCCGTAACTTTTGGACACATTGATATTATTCAAAGGGCAATGGATTTATTTGATGAAGTAGTTGTAACCGTTGCAAAAAATCCTGTAAAGACTAACCTATTTACTGTTGAAGAACGTGTTGAAATGCTGAATGAATCTTTAAAAGATTTTAATAATGTTATAGTTGATTCTTTTGACGGTCTCATCGTTGATCATGCAAAACAAGTTGGTGCTGTTGGCATAATTAGAGGACTTCGAGCAGTTAGTGATTTTGAATATGAATTCCAGATGGCTTTAATGAACAGGAAATTATCCAATGGTATAAAAACTATTTTCTTAATGCCGCATGAAAAATATACGTATTTGAATTCAACAATAGTTAGAAATTTAGCACAGTTTGATGGTGATGTTAGTGGATTTGTACCGGAAATTGTTATCAATAAATTAAAAGAAAAATCCAAAGACACATAGTATATTAAATGTTTTTAATGTGTTTCCCGTCGAAGAATTTTAATGTAAAGATAATACATCGCCACTAATCATTTCTGAAAATCTTTTTAATTTGCAAATATATAAATTGGTATTTGCTAATGTCTAAACGATCGTTACATACTGTTAGTTGTTTGATTTTATGTTTGGCCGTTGTTTCGTGTAAAATATCAGATAAAAATGTTAAGAATACAATTCTGGTAAAAGGCTCTGATACGATGGTAAATCTGACACAAAGATGGGCTGAACAATTCATGGTCAGTCATCCAGATATTTCTGTTCAGGTAACAGGTGGTGGATCCGGAACCGGAATAGCCTCGCTATTGAATGGAACGTCCAACATAGCAAATTTAAGTAGAGAATTAAAAGAAAAAGAAATTGAGAAAGCAAAATCTTTAAATATTTTTCCACAAAGGTTTGAAGTTGCTCTTGATGGCATTGCTATAATCGTTAATCCTGATAATCCGGTAAATTCATTATCATTGGATGAAGTTAAAAAAATTTACAGCGGTGAGATAAATAATTGGAAGGAATTGGGCGGAACGGATGACGAAATAGTATTATATGGAAGGGAAAATAGCAGTGGAACTTATGAGTATTTTAAAGAAGCAGTATTGGGTAAAGATGAAAAAGGTTTTTCAGTTGACTTCTCTGCAAGAACACAAGTGTTGCAAGGTACTGCAGCATTAGGTCAAGCAGTCTCATTAGATCTAAAGGGAATTGGTTATGGTGGTGTTGGTTACTTTGCGAGCAGAAAAGATTTGAAAGTAGTTCATATAAAACCTGAAAATAACTCTGGTTTAAAATTTTCTCCTGTACTAAACGGTGAAGTAAACTATGAAATAATATGGAACGGAAATTATCCGTTATCAAGATACCTTTATTGTTACACGAATGGTATTCCCACCAATGAAATTAAAAAGTTTATTGATTTTATTATTTCTGAAAACGGGCAATCTATTGTAAAAGATATGCAATATATCCCTCTGTCTACTAATTAGCGATTTCAAATGGAGAGAGTTAACGATTTAAATAAATCCCCTTATGCGAAAAGCAAATCGAAAAAAACTTTACTGAAAGAAAGAATAATTAAATATTTTTTCACAATTAACAGTTTAGTAGTAATAATCATCTTTACTTTAATTTTTGTTTTTCTTTTGCAAGAAGGACTTAAAGCCCTTGACGTTATTGCCATAAAAGATTTTGTATATAAAACTGTTTTTGAAAATGGTGAAGAAGGCAAATTGTATCAGTGGTATCCAACTTCGGAACAACCTAGATTTTCGTTAATCCCATTGATTCTCGGGAGTCTTTTAATTTCAATTCCGGCTACTTTAATTTCTACAGTTTTTGGGATCTCAGTTGGAATTTACTTATCAGAAATTGCATCTATTAAAACCCGGGAATTCCTAAAACCAATAATTGAAATATTTGCCGGTATCCCAACTGTTGTTTTAGGCTTTTTTATGTTAGTAGTCGTTGCAAGTATATTTCAGGATATATTTAATCCGGTTAACAGGTTAAATGCTTTTTTAGCTTCAATTGGTTTATCATTTATTATTATTCCCATTATTTCTTCATTAACTGAAGATGCTTTTAATGCAGTGCCAAAAGAAATTAGGATGGCTTCTTATGCACTTGGCGCTAGTAAATTTCAAACAGTTTTTAGAGTATTGATTCCCACTGCAATGAGTGGTTTGTCAGCCTCAATTATACTTGGTTTCGGGAGAGCTATCGGGGAGACAATGATTGTTTTAATGGCATCCGGAAATGCTGCTGAACTTTCCTTTGAATTATTTAGAAGTGCTAGAACAATGACAGCGACTATTGCTGCGGAACTTGGTGAAGTATCGCAGGATTCAGCACATTATTTTGCTCTATTCTTCATTGGGCTTGTACTATTTGTTATTACGTTTATTTTGAATATGGTAGCTGAACTGATTTTAAACAGAATGAGAAATAAGATCAACTATTAATGAAAATGACAGATATTGACATAAAAAGCTTAATTAAGAATAGAAAAAAAACTGATCTGCAAACTATGATCTCAATGTTTTTGATTAAGTTTTTTACTTATTCGATTGTAGCTGTTCTGTTTTTAATTTTAGGCAAAATTGTTTACGAAGGTAGCGCAGTTATCAACCGGCAGTTCCTTACTTCTGCTCCTCAAAATAATATGACTGAAGGCGGAATCGGCCCGGCAATCTTTGGAACATTGGTTGTCGTTTTTCTTATGATATTGTTTGCCGTACCTGTTGGGATTTTTGCTGCAATATATATGAGCGAGTATGCTAAAGACAATGTGTTTAATAGAATTTTAAGAGTTACCGTAAATAACTTGGCCGGTGTACCTTCAATTGTATTCGGTTTATTTGGTTTGGGCTTTTTTGTTTTATTTATTGGCAGAGGTTATGATTCAATATTTGGTGCCGGATTATTTTTAGGTAAGCCTGCGATGCTTTGGGCATCTGCTACTCTTGCTATTTTAGTTTTGCCAACTATTATAGTTTCCTCAATAGAAGCTTTAAGAGCTGTTCCAAGAAATCAAAGGATAGCTTCTCTTGGTTTGGGTGCTTCTAAATGGCAGACTATTAAAAATGTTGTTTTACCTCAAGCAAGACCTGGTATTTTAACCGGGGTCATATTATCAATTAGTCGTGGCGCCGGGGAAACAGCTCCGCTTTTGTTTTTAGGATGTGCGTTCTTTTTACCCCAGCTTCCTGTGGGCTATTTAGATCTTGGATTGTTTTCAATTCCAATGATAAATCCGGCTGAGCAGTTTATGTATTTATCGTACCATATTTTTATTTTGGCAACACAATCAACAAATCCAACTATTACAATGCCAATCCAATATGGAACAACTATGGTTTTAATTAGTATAGTAATTTTATTGAATCTAACTGCTGTAATTTTTAGATACAAATTTAGACAAACGATGAATGAAATTAAGAGAGTTTAGAGCAGATGCGCAAAGTAAAGATAAAAGTAAACGAGTTGAGTGTGTTTTTTAATTTTCTGCAAGCGCTAAATAGAGTTTCAATTGAGATTTATGGAAACAAAGTAACTGCAATTATTGGTCCGTCCGGGTGTGGGAAAACCAGCTTTTTGAGAACAATTAATAGAATGAATGAATTGATCATTGGTTTCAGAAAGAAGGGAGAAGTGCTAATCGATAACATAAATATTTACAATAATAATATCGATGTTGTCAATTTAAGAAGATTGGTTGGAATGGTATTCCAGAGCTCAAACTTGTTTCCAAAATCTATTTACGAAAATCTGGCGTTTGCTCCTAAAATACACGGTATAAAAGATCAAAAAATAATTGATGAATTAATCGAAGAGACTTGCACGAAAGCTGCAATCTGGGAAGAAATTAAAGACAGGTTAGAAGTTAATGCTCTTACTTTATCTGCGGGTCAGCAACAAAGGCTCTGCATAGCAAGGGCTTTGACAATCCAACCGGATATACTTTTAATGGATGAACCTGCAAGTATGCTTGATCCGATTTCAACTGCAAAAATTGAAGAATTGATCTTTGATTTAAAGAAAAAATATACGATAATAGTTGTAACACACAATATGCAGCAGGCAGCGAGAATTAGTGACTTTACGGCGTTCTTTTATTTAGGCCAATTAGTTGAGTATGACAAAACAACAAAATTATTCACAAATCCTTCGAATAAACAAACAGAGGATTATTTAACCGGAAGATTTGGTTAATATGGAAAGATTATTTGACATACAAATTGAAAAATTAAAAACCAAGCTAATCAAAATGTGCAGCTTAGTAGATGAGCAAGTAGAGTTTGCGATAAGATCAGTAGAAGAAAACAACCGTGCTTTGGCAGATATTGTTGAAGAACGTGACGATAAAGTTGATAAATACGATATCAAAATAGAAAAAATCTGTCAGAAAATGTTTGCCTTAAATCAGCCGGTTGCTATGGACTTAAGACTAATAATGTCTGCGTTAAAAATTAATGCAAACTTAGAAAGGATTGGAGATATTGCAGTAAACATAGCCTTGGATTCAAAAGATCTTGATAGTACTCCAAGTTTTTTTGAAAGATTACATTTTAATGAAATAGCAGATATAGCGCGCTCAATGATAAAAATGGCAATTGATTCATTTATTGATAACGATATTGACTTAGCGAAAAAAGTAATAACTTCTGATGATAAACTCGATGACTTGGTTAATGAAGATTCAAATTTGTTAAAAGAAATAATGAAGGAAAAACCAGAAAATGTTGAACCGGGGCTAATTTTTTACTCAATATTTCAAGAACTTGAACGCCTTGGAGACCACGCAACAAACATTGGGGAAGAAGTTTATTTTATAATGAAAGCTCAATCTATAAAGCATTCTAATGAAGATTTACTGGATTCATCAGATGATGTTGATATATGATGTCCTCTTTTTTGCCACGAAAAATGATTGCTTTTAACTGTTTTCATATCTAATTTTATAGTCTGAATTTTTTTTTAAGCTCAAACGGAGGTAATAGATTTTATGGGCATGATGGCCAAAATGAGGAGCCTTGCTCCATGGTTTATAATTACAGTAGGCGGATTATTTGTACTGTTTATGGTTCTTTCGGATGCAAGAATCGGTGATGTAGTTGGAAGACGTTCAAATATTGTAGGTGCAATAAACGGCTATGAAGTAACATACCAGGAGTTCTCACAATCGGTAGAAAGGGCTCGCCAAAATCAACTTGCTCAAACAGGGCAGGAAATTGATGAATCTCAAATGGATTTCTTTAGAGATCAAGTTTGGGATGCTATAGTTAACCAGAGATTGATGGATGAAAAAATTGAAGAGTTTGGTATTACAGTTACTCCGGATGAAATTAGGGACGTACTACTTGGCGATAATCCACCGCAATTTCTTATGAGTAACTTTATAGATTCTACAGGTAATTTTAATAGGCAAGCTTATGAACAAGCAATGTTCGATCCACAAAATAAACAAATCCTCTTACAGCTAGAAGAACAAGTTCGCCAACAAAGAAGGCAGGAAAAACTGCAATCGTTTTTGACCGCTTCAATAACAGTTTCCGAAGGTGAAATTGAAAGAGCCTTTTATGACCAAGCTGTTAAAATGAATGCCGAGTATTTACAGATTAGAGCAAACTCAGTTCCTGATTCTTTAGTTTCAATTACTGATGAAGAATTGAAAAACTATTATGAAAAAAATAAAGATGAATATACTTCAAAACAGCAAAGAAAATTGAAATATGTTTTATATGAAAATAATCCTTCAAAAGAAGATTCATTAAGTATAAAAAATAATCTAGAAGCAATTGTTGAAAAACTTCAAAAAGATACCAGTAATTTCCAAACTTATGTCGAGATTTATTCTGATCAACCTTATTCAAGAGATTCTATAGCATTAACAAGATTAGGCACTGAATTAGCAGATGCAATTGTTAAATCAGAGCAAGGCAGTATTGTTGGGCCGATATTATCAAACAATGCTTATCATGTCTATAAAATTTATGACAGGTACAGGTCGGAAACAGTTTCCGTTAAAGCGAGACACATACTGGTTAATACTAGAAATGCTGATAAAGATTCAGCATATACTAAAGCAATGGATATTTATCGAAGACTTACTTCAGGCGGTGAAGATTTTGCAGTTGTGGCTGAAGCAGAATCTGATGATCCTGGTAGTAAAGTTAGAGGCGGTGAATTAGGTTGGTTCGGAAAAGGACAAATGGTTAAACCATTTGAAGATGCTAGTTTTAATGGAAGAATTGGTGCAGTACAAAGACCGGTTGAATCTCAATTTGGGTATCACATCATTCAGGTTATGGAAAGAACATCAGATTCATTTGTAGTTGAAAAAATAGTAAATAATATAAAAGCTTCTGCAATTACAATTGATAAAGCATATGACGATGCCGGTGATTTTGCTTTTTTAGCTGAAGATGAAGGATTTGATGAAATAGCTGAGCAGTATCAATTAGAAGTTTTAGAAACGGTTCCTTTCTCCGGTGAAAATAACGTTGTCCCTGGCTTAGGAGCAAATAAAGCTTTAGTTAGGTTTGCGTTTGATAATCCTGTTGGAAGTGTAGGTACAGTTTATAAAGTACGCAAAGGTTATTTAGTGCCAACTATTGTTGAAAATATTGAAGAAGGTTATAAACCCTTCGAAGATGTAAAAGGAAGTATTGAAAGAACAGTGAAAATGGCTAAAAAGCTTGATAAAACATTTGAAATAGCTGCACAAATAAAAAATAAATTGGGTGATTCACAAGATTTAAAGGCCGCTGAAGATTTAGATAATAATGTTAAATATGGTTATGCAAGGGATTTTACAAAAGGGAAATCAATTAGCGGTGTTGGCAACGAATTCGCTTTTTCAGAATTTGCTTTTACTTCTGAGCTTAATAAAGTTTCAGAGCCGATTAAAGGTAAAAACAACTCATTTTTAATTAAAGTTACTTATAGAACAAAATTAGATGATAATTCTTATTCTGTTCAAAGAGGTGGATTTCTAACTGAAATTCTTGAAAC
Source organism: Melioribacteraceae bacterium (assembly GCA_028282005.1). Classification (GTDB taxonomy): domain Bacteria; phylum Bacteroidota; class Ignavibacteria; order Ignavibacteriales; family Melioribacteraceae; genus JANQIV01. The sequence continues at coordinate 12,199 of JANQIV010000030.1, forward strand.
CAAAAAGAATAGTTTCTTTACACAATGGGTTCAAAACTTGAAAGAAGAAGCTGAAATTGTTGATGAACGCTATTTGTTTTATAGATAAAATTTCAAGGGCATCTTTTTGATGCCTTTTTTTAGGCATTTCTTTTTCACTTTTCTATCTCCTCATATTTTTTTTTCTTTATCCAATGAAAAAATTGTTTTTGTACATATTTTCAATTCTAATGTTTGTCTCGGCAAAAACATACGGGCAATACGGGGAAAATGACTTCACCATTTCGGTAAATTATAATTATACTACCACTTCAAAATTATTTCTTTTTCCGAAATCACCTGATGAAATTACCAGAAACCAGTCAATAGATTTTGATGATGTTAAAAGTGTCTCCGCAGAATTCAGATATAAAGTTGCTGATTATTTAACACTTGGTTTATCAGTAGAGCAATTTGAAAAAAAACAAAAAAGGTTTGATAGCCGCGTAACGGGCTTTTTAGTTAATATTGAAGATGGATTTAAGATATACCCGGTTCAACTTACTGCATATTATACTTTACCATTCTCAACGGAACTTTTTAAGTTTTACATGGGTGGTGGATTCGGAATTTATTTTGGTGAACACACTAGAGATTTCAGTAATGTTTCCGTTAACGATAATGGGAGTACTACTGAATTCGGAATTCATATTAAAACCGGATTTGATTACATGATTGAGGATTTCTTCTCCATTAGGGGAGAAATGAATTTCCGTGACCCGGAAGTAGATCTTTCAAGCAGCTATAATTCAGATACATTTGAGCACCAAGGGCAAACACTTTTATTGCCGAGAAGAGATTTTGACACTAAGGTAAATATTGATGGAGCTACATTTTCAATTGGCGCCGTACTGCATTTTTAATTTATCCTTCCAAGAATGTAATTAAATAATTATTCTTTATATTTCGCCCATGACTTCAAGAATTTTTTTAACCGGTTTTATGACTAGTGGAAAAAGTACTGTTGGACCAATACTTGCGAACGTATTAGGCTGGAACTTTATCGATCTGGATAAAGCTATTGAATCAAATACCGGGATGAAAATTAATGATATTTTTTTAAAATACGGTGAAACAGAATTCAGGAGAATTGAATCTAAATTTCTGTTTGAGACTTCAAAAGAAAATAATATTGTAATTGCTCTTGGTGGAGGTGCCATAGCTAACAATAAAAATCTCGAGTTTGTGAAATCTAACGGTAAACTAATATATTTGAAGTGCTCACCCGAGATCTTATACAAAAGACTTAAACATAAGACCGACCGGCCTTTGGTAAAGGAGTTTGTTGAAAATAAAGTATCAGCAGATAAGTTTATTGACAGAATTAAAAACATGTTGCAGCGAAGAGAAGGATTTTATAACCAGGCTGATTTAATTATATCAACTGATGATATAAATATTGGGTTAACAGTTGACAAAATTGCGAACAAAATAATTAAACAAATTGATGAATAGAATTAACGTAAACTTAGAAAAAAACTCATACGAAGTTTTAATCGGAAAAAACATTTCCAAATATTTATTCAGAGAAATTGAAAAAGGTGAATTTTATAAAAATATTTTTTTTGCAATTGATACTAACGTTAATAAAAATCATCCCGAAGTAATTGATAATTTAGTTAATAGTGATAAATACAAATCAAATAAAATCACTTTAAAACTCAATGAGTACTCAAAATCATACTCGTCAGTAGAAAAAATTCACTCCGCATTATTGACAAAAGGATACGGTAGAGATTCGCTTTTAGTTTCAATTGGCGGTGGAATTATAGGAGATGTTGCCGGATTTGCAGCCGCTACTTTTACTCGTGGAATACAATATATAAATCTGCCGACAACATTATTAGCAGCAGTTGATAGTTCTGTCGGGGGTAAAACCGGAATTAATTTTTCTGGGGCAAAAAATATTGTTGGTTCATTTCATCAGCCTAAACTGGTTTTAATAGATACAAAATTTTTATATACCCTCCCGAAAGATGAAGTTGTATGCGGATTTGGAGAGATTGTAAAATATGCATTTCTGTCTGAAGAAAAATTTTACACTTATCTTTTGAAAAATATAAATGATGATTTTTCTTTGAAGGAATCCAGTTTATTGAGATTCATAAATGAATCGGTGCAATACAAAAGCGATGTTGTTTCAAAAGATGAAAAAGAAAGCGGCATAAGAAAACTCTTAAATTTAGGACACACATTTGCACATGCAATTGAAGTTGATCAAAATCATAAAATTAAACACGGGCAAGCTGTAATTGCCGGACTTAATTGCATGCTTAATTTATCTCTTCAATTAGATTTATTAACACCGGAAAGATTTAAAAGATATTCGCTGTTAATAAATAAGTTTGTCAGCGAAATTAAAATTAAAAAGTACGATGCTGCCAACATGTATAAAATTATGCTCAAGGATAAAAAGAACAGAGACGGCAAAATAAAATTTGTGCTAATGAAAAAAGTCGGAGAGATTTTACTTGATGTTGAAGCTGAAAAAAAAGAAGTGATTACAGCAATTCATAATGGATTAAAAATATTTTGCTGATATGTTAAATCTAAAGACTGTTTTTTTGTTCTTATTTGTTCTTTTGAATTTTCTTTTTCCCCAAGCAAAAAGAGAAACAAGAGCAGTTTGGCTCACAACAAATTTCAGGCTGGATTGGCCTCCTCCAACATTTAATGAAGATGAACAGAAGTCTTCGCTAATTCAGATACTTGATAATATCAAAAAGAAGAAACTTAACACTGTTTACTTTCAAGTTCGGAGTAACGGGACAGTTATGTTTAATTCGCAAATAGAGCCGTTCTCGCCGTACTTTACGGGTGAGGTTGATAAAAAACCTTCATACGACCCTTTGGCGTTTGCTATAAAAGAAGCTCATAAAAGAGGGCTTGAACTTCACGCTTGGATAAATGTTGTTCGCTGTTTTTCCGGAACAGAAGAATCTATTTTAAGAAATGAAAAGCATATTATAAATACTAACCCTGAGCTTGTAAAAAGAGTGAACCTGAACGGATCAATTTCTTATTGGCTCGATGCGGGTAATCCGGAAACAAAAACTTATCTAGGTGATATTGCAGAAGAGATTGTCAAAAATTATAAAGTGGATGGTATTCATCTCGACTTTATCCGCTATCCCGGGAAAAAATTTGATGATTCCGATTTGTTTGCAAAATACGGAAGTGGTCAATCTTTAGATGACTGGAGACGCGGAAACATAAGCGCAATTGTTGAAGAAATTTCCAAAATAGTAAAGGCTGTGAACCCGACAATAAAAGTTGGGGCTGCACCAATTGGTATTTACAAAAACCAAAAAAACGCATTTGGCTTTGAAGGCTACAACGACGTTTACCAGGACACCCGCCATTGGCTTGAAAATGAATGGCTTGATTACGCGGTGCCGCAGATTTATTGGCCTTTTGATGATAACCCAAAGTTTGATGTTTTGGCTGATGACTGGAATGAAAATTCTTTTGGTAAAAATATTGTGTTGGGAATTGGCGCTTACAAACCCGAAGTAAAAATTGAAATTGAAAAAATGATTGAATACTCGAGAGAAATTGGGGCTTCCGGAATATCATTTTTTAGATACAGCAATATTGACGATTACTATTTTTCTTCATTTGAAGAGAGAGCATTGCCTTCAGCAATGGCGTGGATAGATACAATCAAACCAAATTCACCGCTTAACTTAAATATTGAAGTTATTGAAAGCGAAGTGCCTAAGTTAAAACTTAGCTGGGAGAAACCAACATCCAATCAGCAAAATGGTGTCGGGTACTATGCACTTTATAGATTTTTGAATAAAGACGAGTCTCCATCAACAGATAGTTTTTTTGAAATAATTGAAGCTGATAAAACCTCAGTAATTTTGGTTCTTGAAAAACCTCAGCACATGAAGTACTATTTTGCACTTACTGCAGTAGATCGGCTTTGGAATGAAAGTGATGAAACATCGAATTATGTTGAATACAAAGTACCGCAATTGAAATACATTGACAAAGATATTTACCCCCCAACCAATCCAATTCTGTTAAAAGAAAAAACCGGTAAAGTTAGTCTTTTGATTTTTTCAAATATTGCTGAAGAAATAGAAGTAATAGGCATAAATAGCAGTGAAGAAAAAATTGTGAAAAAAGATAGTGTCAGTTTTGGTAAAAATATTTTATCTCTGCCTGAAAACTTAGGAGAATTTGAACAGCTTAAAATTAACCGACTTGCTTCGGGTAAAGAAGAGATTTCAAAGTTATGATCAACTTAGGATTTGTCATTTCGAATCCGGTGTGGTTTCCCGGCTGAGAAATCTTAAAATTAATAGAAGTTAATAATATTGAGGCAAGATATCTCCTCACCAAAAGACTGTTCGTTCGATATGAAAAAATTTTAAAAAACGATAAGTCATTTCAAATCCCGTCATTCTGAGCCTGTCCCGCTCTGCGGTGCGGAGTCGAAGAAAGGGGTGAGAAATTTTAAAGAATTGTAACTTTATAACTTGTCATTTTCAACTTTACAAACTGTATCACTCAACCGCTGTTAATTCCCAAAGTGATTTGTAAATACTTTTTGATTTATCACTTTCTTTATCGTTAAAATCCGAATATAGCTCTGATAAAATTCTTAAGCCGTCTGTTTTATTTCCTAGATTTCCAATAGCTTCAGCGCAGTCACAGCGCAGATAAGCTGATTGATTTTTATCTTTAGCGATTGAAAGTAGGCTATTAATTACAGCCGGATATTTTTTCCCTAAATAACCAATAGTATTTGTACAATGACAGCGTAGAGTAGTATCTTGCTTCTTATCTTTAGCAATTGAAAGTAATCTATTAATTATGGCTTCATCTTTTTCCTCTAAGTGACCAATAGTATCTACACAGTGACAGCGTAGAGCTGCATCTTGATTTTTATCTTCGGCAATTGAAAGTAAAATGTCGACAGCAACTTCCTTATTTCCGAAATTTCCAATGGCATCTGCATATGAATAGAGCATATAAGCATCTTTGGGATTGTCTTTAGAAATTGAAAATAAAATGTTAACAGCAACTTCTTTATTTCCTAAATAACCTAAAGTGTAAGCACAGTTACAGCGTAAATCAGTATTTTGACTCTTGTCTTCGGCAATTGAAAGTAGTCTATCAATTACAGCCTTATCTGTATTTCCAAAATTACCAATGGCATCGATACAGTTACGGCGCAAATCAGTATCTTGACTCTTATCTTCGGCAATTGAAAGTAGTCTATTAACTACAGCCTTATCTGTATTTGCTAAATTACCTGCTGTATAAGCAGTGACAGCTCGCAGATTAGCATCTTGATTTTTATCTTCAACAATTGAAAGTAATCTATTCATAACAGCCTTATCTTTGTTGCCTAAATTGCCAATGGTGTCAGCAGAATAAAGACGTATATCAGCATCTTGATTTTTATCTTCAGCAATTGAAAACAAAATATTTGCGGCTGTATCTTTATTTCCTAGTTGACCAATGGCTTCAGCAGAATAAAAGCGCAGATCAGCATCTTGATTTTTATCTTCGGCAATCGAAAGTAATCTGTTAAATATGGCTTCATGTTTATTTCCAAGCCTACCAATGACTTCAGCACAGTTACACCGTAGAGAAGTATTTTGATTTTTATCTTCAGCAATTGAAAACAAAATATTTGCGGCTGTATCTTTATTTCCTAGCTTACCAATGGCTTCAGCAGAATAAAGGTGCAGATCAGCATCTTGATTTTTATCTTCAACAATTAAAAGTAATTGATCCTGGAAACAGCTTGTCGAAGTTTTGTCAGTGAAGAATTTTGCAATTCCTATAAATCTTTCCCGGATAAAATTATGCCATGAATAACATAAATTCATATTTTTGATGGACCATTGGAGAAAATACTCAATTGTTTTTTTTACAAATTGATAATCCTTTAGCCATCCTCCTTGCTCTGCAATAAATTTTATTACAAAGTAGTGATTGTGATGTAAATATTTGTTTATTCCTTCTTTATCTTTATCGCAAATATACTGCAATATTTTTATTGTTTGTTTATTGGGTATTGCTCTTAATGTCAATAACAAAGTTTCTTGCCAGAAAGGATTATCAATATATTTATCTATATGATTAATGATTATCTGTGGATCGTAATTGTTATCTGATTCTTCTTGAAGATATTTTGCTGCAAAGTATTCTTGGAAAGTCTTATGTACAAAACCCCACTGATCCTGTCCAATTTCATTTAAAAGCCCTGTCCTTGTTCTAATTACATTTAAAAAATTGTTAACTTCTGTTCTTGCTTTACGCTTGTCGCAATCGAACACTTTTTCAAATTCCGGTAAAAGTATTTCGTACAAATCGTTTTTGTCAATTACAACTGTTGACTCATCACCTTTTTCAAGTGACTGCAAATGTATCGCGAGCTTTTCAAGAAACCTTCGTTTATCATCAAGCTGGAATTTTTGGTCAATTATTTCTTTTATGTTATCCCAGGTCTGCAGCAGCGCTTCGGAAGCTTTATCGTAAAGTGCAAGCCTGTCTTGCGGTAGTTGCGCCTCGTACCTGTGAATAATTCCAATAATTGTAAGCAACAGCGGGTTTTTTGCAAGTTCTTTTATTTGCGGCCTGTCTTCAATTGTTTTTATTAAATCTTCAGTTTTACGTTCTGCTTCGGTTTTTATTTTTTCTCTTGTTTTATACCATTTGCCAATAAATTCTTTTATTTCATCCTCGTTAAACTGCTCCAAATAAAAATGCCGGTAATTATCAGTTGAAAAACTTGTTTTGTTGTAACCGGGAATTCGTGAAGTAATTATTACTGAATTCTTCCAGCTTACTGACTTGTTGAACATATTTATTTTATTACGTATCTCCGCACGCCTGCTTTCCGCGGCAACTTCATCAAGCCCGTCAAATAAAATTAATGCTTCACCGGAGTGCATGTATTTTTCAAAAAATCCGTGGGGTAGGGAAATCTGGTAATCGTCGTTTACACAGTCATAAAGGTAATCTAAAATTTTGTATCCCGGTTCACCCTTTTTAAATGCGTTTTCAAATTTTCTTATCTCAATAAAAATGGGGAATAAATTTTTATCACCGTTTCCTTCTAAAATCTGAATTGCATACTTGAGTAGTAAATACTTTAGCAGAGAAGACTTGCCGGTTCCGGGATCACCAAGTATTACGAAATTATTCTTTTCAGTATTATCAAAAATTTTATCAAATTTAATTGCTTCTGATCTTTTGTTCCCTATAAATACTTTTTTATTTCTTTCTTTGTAGCTATCTTTTGAAGGATCTAATACTTCATAATTTTCTCTTGCCCCATAACCTACATCCTTATTAAAGTAATCTTTTTCAGTAATTATTTTAAACTCTTCAATTTCTTCAACAACTCTTTGCATTACAAAAACAGACGGCAGCGGAATTTCATGTTTTTCTTTCAAATCCGGGATACCTGTGAAACGCAAGTTGTTATGATATTCAACCAATTGTTCAAGGTATTTCTTTTTTGCGAGGGAAAGGTTTTTAATTGTGCCTCTTTTTTCAAGGTTTTCTTTTATTGCCGTTAAATTTTCTCTGGTAAAGTGCTCGTAAAATTCTTCGTTTTCATTCGCAAGTTTTCAATGTTTGCAATTATTTCTTCAATACCCTCAATAATGCTGAAGTCGGGTATCTGCACTTTACCGGTTGAAGTACATTTTTCTAAAAAGCATTTTTCAAGAACATCAAAATTGATTTCATCGGATTTGCCTTTAAATATTTTTTTGAATTCGGCGATTACTTTTTTGTCTTTGAAATATGCCTTAAAGATTTTGCGCAGCTTTTTTTCATCGATCTCTTCATTTAAAAAACCGTCTTTAAATTTTTTAAATGTTGAATCGAGAATTTTTAGTTCGGTTTCTTTTTCTAAAAGGGGGGCAACACCGGAAACAATACTTTTGATAAATTCTAATGATAAACCTGCTAAAAAACTACCGGCTGCACCTGTAATGATAGAATCCATCCAATACCTCAATTGAAGTAATTTTAATAGTATAAGTTAATAATTGGTTAAGAATTAATCGATAAGTAAGTCTAAGATTTTTTAATGGTTGAAAAAGATGATTGTCATTTCGAGCGTAGCGAGAAATCTTAAACTAGTATTTGAAAGATTTCTCTCCCGATAAGCTACAATCGGGTTCGAAATGACAATATAAAAATCAGAGTGAAAACTTAAAAATGTCATTGCGAACGATCCCGACCTTTCGGGAGAGTGGGGCAATCACAAACTCGAAAATTTTTATTAAAAAATGTAACAAAAATTATTGAGCATTGTAAAAGAAACTACCCCATCACAATAGAAAGGTGAACCGGCGCTTTGGCTACAGTTTAATTAAGAAATCAAATACGGAAATCTTGATGAAAGTTAAACTTATTCTGCCTTCACTAACAGAAGCTAAAAGCCCCTTTTGGAGACCAATTAAATATTCACTTTTCCCGCCTATTGGATTAGCTACTTTAGCCGCATATCTGGATGAAAAAGATGAAATAGATTTACAAGACCAGCATGTTGAAAAATTAAAATTAGATGATAGTCCGGATTTGGTTGTTATACAAGTGTACATTACAAATGCTAAAAGAGCGTATGCCATAGCTGACCATTATCGAAAACGTGGTGCATTTGTTGTGTTGGGAGGATTGCACGTAACTTCACTTCCTGATGAAGCAGAGCAATTTGCAGATGCAATATTTATCGGCCCGGGAGAACAAACTTTTCCGAAGTTTTTAAAGGACTTCAAAAATAAAAAAACAAAGAGAAGATATTATTCCAGGCTTGGGAGAACAATAGAAAATCAGCCTCCTATAAGAAGAGATTTAATAAAAAGGAGAAAGTACTTAGTACCGAATTCTTTAGTGATTTCTAGAGGCTGCCCGCATCATTGCGATTTCTGCTATAAAGATGCATTCTTTAAAGGTGGTAAATCTTTTTACACACAGCGGGTTGATGAAATTCTTGTGGAGATTGACAGGCTTAAAGGTAAGCATTTATATTTTCTCGATGATCATTTACTTGGCAATCCCAAATTAGCGTCAGAGCTTTTCGAAGGCATGAGAGGCATGGGAAGGGTATTTCAGGGTGCCGCGACTGTGCAGTCTATTTTGAAAGGAAATTTAATTGAGAAAGCTGCCGGGGCGGGGCTGCGTAGTTTGTTTGTTGGTTTTGAAACATTCTCAGAAGAAAATTTGAAGCAAAGCAACAAAAGTCAGAACCTTAAATTGAATTATGAACTTGCGGCAAAAAGGCTGCATGAACTCGGCGTAATGATAAACGGGAGTTTTGTTTTCGGCTTGGATAATGATAATGAAGATGTTTTTAAACGGACTGTTGATTGGGGAGTTAAAAATGCAATTACAACAGCAACATATCACATTTTAACACCTTATCCGGGGACAAGGCTCTTTGAGAATATGCAAAAAGCCGGACGTATAAAAACAAGAGATTGGGATTTATATGATACTCGTCACGTGGTTTATGAACCTAAGAATCTATCCGCAGAAGAAATTGAGGTAGGATATTGGTGGTCGTATAAAGAATTTTATAAATGGAGTAATGTCTTCAAAGCATCTTTATCACACGATTCGGTAAAGCATCAATTGAAGCATCTATTTTATACTGGCGGCTGGAAAAAATTTGAAGGACTATGGAATATCTTAATTAATATTGGCGGGCTGAAAAGTATGCTCCCTTTGCTTGAATTACTTCTTTCTGAAGTTAATAATGATAAAAGCCTACATCAGAAGTTAGAAAATATAGCACATGTATTTAAAAATATTTCAATTGAAACTAAATAAGATTTCGTTTAACTGATATCGCAATGACTAGTTCAAAACCTTCTTCAAAAACTTGCCGGTAAAAGAATTTTTATTTTCAATTAACTCTTCGGGTGTACCGGTAAATACAATCTCGCCGCCACGTTCGCCTGCTTCGGGACCCAAGTCAATAATATAGTCCGCACATTTAATAATATCTAAGTTGTGCTCAATAATTACTACTGAATTATTTTTCTTGAGCAGCATATTAAAACAGTTCAGCAATTTGCTGATGTCGTTAAAATGAAGTCCGGTTGTTGGTTCATCAAAAATGAAAAGTGTGTGTTTATTTGCTTTTTGTAATGATAAATGGAGAGCAAGTTTAATTCTCTGTGCCTCTCCCCCGGAAAGAGTATTCGAAGGCTGTCCCAAATTTATATACCCCAAACCAACATCTGAAAGCACTTGCAGATACCCTCTAATTTTTTTCTCATCTTCAAAAAATTCGAGGGCTTCGTCAACTGTCATGTTTAAAACATCAACAATGTTTTTACCTTTGTAAGTTACATCACGGACTTCTTTTTTGAAGCGCGTACCTTTACAATCTTCACATTCCAAATAAAGGTCGGCAAGAAACTGCATTTCAATTTTTACAAAGCCTTCGCCGGTACATGTTTCGCATCGTCCACCGGGAACGTTAAAAGAGAAGTATCCAGGCTTGTACCCTCTTGCTCTGGCTTGCGGCACAGAAGCAAATAAATTACGAATATGTTCGTAACCTTTTACATAACTGATAGGATTTGAACGGGGTGATTTCCCGATCGGGGATTGGTCGACAATTTCTATTTCATCAATTTTATTAGCACCGGAGATTGAGTCATATTTGCCAACATGACCAGGATTATTGCCCATCTCTTTTGAAATACCCGCATAAAATACATCGTGTATTAATGTACTTTTACCTGAACCACTTACGCCTGTTACAACAACAAATTTTTCGAGTGGAATTTCTAGGTCTATATTTTTGAGATTGTTTTCTCTCGCCCCGTTAATTTTTATTGTGTTCGTTTTTTTAGTGATTCTTTTTTGTGGTACCGGGATGCTTTCTTTTTCGGATAAATATTTCCCTGTAATTGATTTTTCATCATTTAGAATTTCATCGTGGGTTCCGTAAAAAATTATTTCGCCACCGTTCTTCCCGGCTTTAGGGCCCATATCAACAATGAAATCAGCAGCTTCCATCATTTCGGAATCATGTTCAACTACTAAAACAGTGTTGCCAATATTGCGTAATGACTTCAAGAGGTTTATCAATCTTTCGTTATCGCGTGGATGTAATCCAATACTTGGTTCATCAAGGACATAAAGCGTTCCGATTAATGCAGAACCGAGAGATGTTGCTAAATTAATTCTCTGTGTTTCCCCGCCTGAAAGTGTACTACTCATTCTGTCCAGTGTTAAATAACCCAATCCAACATCATTCAAAAACGTAAGCCTCTTTGTGATTTCTTGGTAAACTCGTTCTGCAATTTGTTTTTCATAATCCGTTAATTTTAATTCTGCAAAAAATGCATGAATTTTCTCGATGGATAACTCAACAATGTCTGCTATAGATTTATCTGCAACCTTAACTTGTAAAGCCTCTCTACGCAGCCTGGAGCCCTTACAAGCATGACATTTAGTGTAACCCCTATACTTACTTAGCAAAATGCGGATGTGCATTTTGTAAGTCTTTTCCTCAAGCTTTTCAAAGAATTTATCAATGCCTATGAATCCGTCAAAACCTTGTCTTAATAGATCAACTTTTTCTTGGCTTAATTTTATAAACGGCATATCGAGAGGGATGTTTTTATTTTTTGCGACTCTTACTAAATCGCGTAAATACTTACTATATTTAACAGACCGCCATGGAGCAATTGCTCCTTCTGAAATTGAAAGGTTCGGATTCGGTACTATCAAATCGATATCATAATCAATTACTTTTCCGAAGCCTTGGCAAACCGGACAAGCACCAAATGGATTATTAAAAGAGAAAAATCTTGGTTCAGGTTCTTCGTAGCGAATTCCACAACATTCATAAAATTGAGTAAAATGTTCAATTTCATTTGTCTCGGCATTCACAACCGACATTCTGCCTTCGCCTTCTTTGAAGCATGTTTCCAGCGATTCAGCAAGTGTTTCTCTGACCTTTCCTTTTTTGACTTTTGCTCTGTCGATTACAACGATTATATCTTTTTTAGTTTTCGGTTTTACTTCTTCTTCATTTAAATCGTAAAGTTTGTCTTTGTAAAAAACTCTGAAGAAACCTTTCTTTTTGAGTAAATCTAATTCTTCTTTTATTGTCCTGCCTTCATGGGCATGAATGTGAAAACCAAGATAAATTTTGGCTCCGTCTTCTTTTTCTTCCAGCCATTTTGAAACTGAAGCAACGCTATCTTTTTTTACCACTTTCCCGCATTCAAAACAGATTGTCTTTCCGATGCGTGCGAAGAATAAGCGGAGGAAATCATAAATTTCAGTTGTCGTACCTACTGTTGAGCGTGGATTTCGTGCACCTTGTTTTTGTTCGATCGCTACCGCAGGGCAAATTCCATAAATGAAATCGACATCCGGTTTATTCATTCTTTCTAAAAACTGGCGCGCATAAGATGAAAGGCTTTCTACGTATCGGCGTTGGCCTTCGGCATAAATTGTATCAAAAACTAGTGATGATTTACCGCTGCCGCTGACACCAGTAAATACAATCAATTTATTTCGTGGAATTTCCAGATCAACATCTTTGAGATTGTGTTCCCTGGCTCCCTTTATAATTATTCTATCTTTTGGATTTTTTATATTCTCTTTCGACATCAAAATTTCTCGTAAAATCAATCTTGTAAGCTAATAAATTTTCATCAATCAAGTAATTTTTTTGTTTGTAAAAATCTTTGCGGATAGCTTCAATGTGAGGCAAATCCATTTACGGAGGTTTTACAACAATATTTTGGTAAACCAATTATTCAGTATTTTCGTTAGACTCAATTCCGAGCTTACTCTCCAACTCTTTTAATTCTTCAATTCGTTTCTCAAGAATCGCATTTTGCTTTGTCAATTCTTGAATTTTAAAATCAAGTTCTCTTTCGTAGTCAATTTTATTCCAGTAACCACGTTCTTCGAAATAATTCTTAAACAGCCAATTGTGTTTCAAAGCTTCCATATTTTCAGCGAAGCTGCTTGCACCTTCCATTGTACTTTGAGTGGTCTTCACTAGATTGGCAACTACTGTTTTTACAGAATCAAAAACACCCTGGTCATTTATCATACTACCGGCCAAACCTTTGCCTTGTTTTATCTCAGAAATCATTTTCTGCACATCCTGAACAGCGTAATCAACTTTCAACATAATGCCGTTGAAATTTTCTCCGATTTGAATTATAAAATCAGAAATCGTTTCCATCCGGTCTGTAATTGAATTAAGTGATTTCTCAGCGGAGCGGGTGACATCAACAGTTGCGTAATAAAGCTGATCATCGGTAAGCGCTTTACCAACAGTACCTTCACCCCGATTTATTTTTTCTGAAACTTCTGCAAATTCCTTTGTAATTGTGTTTAGATAAGCCATAATTGATTGCACTTCTTCGATAATCTCAGCAACGTTTACAGGATCTTTTGATTTAATTACTCCGCCTTCCTGCACAATTGCAAGTTCAGTTGTCCCTGGCGAGATACTCACAATCTTTTTCCCGACCAAACCTTCAGTTTCAATTGATGCTTCGCTATCCAATCTGATAAAATGTTTTACTCTTTCTTCAATTCTCATTTCAACTTCAACTTGCCCGGAGGTATCGCTTTTCAAAACAAGGTTGCTGACGCTGCCAATATCGTAACCGCTAAGTCGAACCGGAGCACCGTTTTTCAATCCTTCAACTTTTGTGAAATAAGTTTTTACTGTGTAAGTGCTTATAAACAATGATTCTCTGTTGCCTATCATAAACACAGCAACAATAATTAAAGCCGTTCCGAGAAAAACAAAAATTCCAAGTCTTGCGCCTTCAAAATTTTTTAACATTACTTCCTCTAATTTTCAATCTTTTTGTTAAAGAATTTATTCAAAAACGGATCGTCTTTTGATGTTAAATTAGAAATTTCCCCTTCATATGCAATTATTCCGTCTCTTAAAAATATTGCCCTGTCTGCAATAATTTCTGCACAAATAAGGTCATGTGTTACGACGATCGAGGTCATATTTAATTTCTTTTGCAGCTCTAAAATTAGCTCACTTATTTCCTGGCTGGTAATCGGATCAAGCCCAGTAGTTGGTTCGTCATAAAGCATAATTTTCGGATCAGTAATTATTGACCTGGCTAAACCAATGCGCTTACGCATTCCTCCGGAAAGTTCTGACGGCATTTTGTCAATCGCATTTTCAAGTGAAACTAATTTTAATGTGTTCACAACTTTTTCTTGAATAAGATCATCTTTCATTTTAAATATTTTGCGCAACGGGAAAGCAAGATTTTCTCTCACAGACATTGAATCATAAAGTGCTGCACTTTGAAAAAGGAATCCGATATTTTTTCTAACTTCGTTCAATTGTTTTACATTCATTTTCATAACATTTTGACCATCTATAAAAATCTCACCTTCGTCAGGTTTTAATAAGCCAATTACGCATTTTAGAAGTACACTTTTACCCTGGCCGCTGCGTCCAAAAACTACGAGATTTTCAGCCAATTTTACATCAATTGAAATGTCATCGAGAACAACCAGCTCTTCAAATTTTTTAGAAAGATTATTTATTTCAATAACTATATTGTCGGCCATAACCAAAGTGTGATTTTTACTAAAATTGTATTAAAAACTAAAATGAGTAATGATGCAAGCACTACCGAAGTTGTAGAAGCTTTACCCACACCTTCTGTTCCGCCTTCAGCAGAGTAACCTTTGTATGCTCCGATAATTCCTACTATGTAGCCGAAGACAAATGTTTTTGTAATTCCCGGAACAAAATCACCGAATTGCACAGAGAACAATATTGCATTTTTATAATATTCTAAAGTCATATTTTCTATTAGTATTACCGCAAGGTATCCGCCCAATAAAGCTATAAAAATCACATAGATTGTTAACAGCGGAAGAATCATTGTTGTTGCAATAACTCGTGTTACAACCAAAAACTTAAATGGGTTTATTCCGGATACTTCCATTGCGTCTATTTGTTCTGTGACCCGCATTGAACCTAATTCTGCGCCGATGCCAGAACTTACTCGTCCGGCAAAAATAAGTGCAGTAATAACCGGTCCAAGTTCCCGAATTACTGAAAGAGCAACTGTAGCCGGTAGAAAATCAGTAGCACCAAACCTTTGAAGCACCGGTTGGCTTTGCAATGCCAAAACGAGTCCAATAATGAATCCAGTAATTGTAACAATCGGGAAAGTCTTCACCCCAAGTTCGTCCATATGTTTTTTAATTTCTGAAATTTCATAAGGAGGAATGAAAACTTGCTTGATGAACTCTAAATTAAATTTCGTTACGGAAGTTATTGTCGCGAAGAAATTGTAGAGTTTATCTGCAAATGAAAGATTGGCACCATATTTAAGTTTAGGTAATTCCATTTATGAGCTTTTTAATACTCCCAAAATAGTAAATAACAAATATAATTGTGGAGTTCTTAATTATGAAAAATTACGAATACTTTTTGCTGTCAGTCTGAGCTTGTCGAAGACTATTTTAACTATTGCTAAAATTAAGACGAGTTTGTTTGCAAAAGATTTCGTTAAAACGCATTTTCAATGTGGTTAATTTCCGGGTGATCTTTATCAGGTTTGAAAATTGAAATGACGTCTATTCTGCAGTCAGTATCTGAAATTTCATTGATGTACAGATAAGCTTCAGCCATTCTTTTTAATTGCTGTTGTTTCTTTTTGGTAACTGCTAATTCGGGAGCACCGTATTCAAGTGTTTTTCTCAATTTGACTTCGACGAAGACAAGCATTTTGTTTTTCTCGGCAATAATGTCAATTTCGCCATGGCCGAAATACCAATTACGCTTTAAAATTTTATAGCCTTCTTTTTCCAAATAATTGCATGCTATATCTTCGCCTTCGCCGCCAAATTGTCTTTTGTTTTTCATTTCTCTCAAATATTATGAGAATTAAAATGACCAGTTAACAATCGGAAATACCGGGAATTGTCCACCGGAATTAATAAAGTTTAATATGCCTATTTGTAATCCATACAATGTTTGCGAATAATTTACAATTCCGATTTGCACACCGCTCATTGATCCGGCATAGTTGAATACTCCAAACTGTAAACCTTCCATTTTTTCTTTTGTTAAGTTAACTGCGTTATCCTGGAATCCAGTAAAGTTTGCATCATTCAATCCAACCAACCCAAACTGCCAGCCTTTTGAAGTCCCGCTTGTTGTGTGGTTTACGAAACCGATATCCAATCCTTTTACAGTAGTATTTTTACCGTAAAGTAAATTTAGTCTCAGTCCTGTAATTGGTGTACTTTCGGGAAAGATTTGAATTGGATTAATTAAAGCAATGTTAATAAACTTCTCTTCACCTGTAGCATTCTTTTTTACATAAGTTGTTTCAAACTTGAAAACATCTTGAGCGTTTGTTAAAGTAAAAATTGTAATTACCGCAACAAAAAATTTGAAAAGCGATTTCATTAGATTTCTCCGGTATTTTTGATTTATCAAAGCACAAATTTGGTTATTTTTTAGACGTGGAGTTGTATTAAAAGTCACTAATTCTGTAAAAAAGAATTCAATTCGACAGTGAATTCACTGCCTTTCCCTTTTTCGCTTTCTACAAAAATTAGCGCGTTATTGATGTTACAGTAATTTTTTACTAATGCTAAACCCAAGCCATTACCGTCAAACTTTCTTGTATATCCCCTTTCTTCTTGTGAAAAAGGATTGAATAAAGTAGGTAAGTAATTTTCTGCAATTCCAATCCCTGTGTCAGCTACTGTAACTTTCACTGTATTATCATTGTCATCGGAAATTATTATTCTAATGCTTCCGTAGTGAGTATATTTTATAGCGTTATCAATCAGGTTTGAGAATACTTGAGTAATACTATACTCATCTGCGGATATTATTGAACTAGCATCTTCTGTATTTATTAAACTTATCGATAAGCCTTTACTCTCTGCCAATGGCTTGAATTCTGTGATGAGTTTTTTCAATATGTCGTTTAGATTAATTTTCTTAAGTATTGGCTCATAGCTACCTGTTTGTAATTCGGCCATGTTAAGAATGAGATCGATTGTTCTGATAATTCTTTGGCCCGCAGAATTGATTATATTAAAACTTTCTAGTGTATCTTCGTCGGATTCAGTTTCGTATTTATCTTTTAGAAAACCACAAAAATTAGTGATAACATTTATTGGTGTTCTAATCTCGTGAGACATTTGAGCCAAAAATTCTGATTTCAGTTTATTCGCTGATTCGGCTTTTTCTTTAGAAACTATCAACTCTTCTTCGATGGCTTTCCGTTGAGTTA
>JANQIV010000108.1 GCA_028282005.1 Melioribacteraceae bacterium
TCAATAAATAAGTCGGAAATCTTAAACGCTTGCGAAAGTAAACCGCCTGGATTGTTTCTCAAATCAAGCACTAATTTTTTCATACCTCTCTTTGTTAAATCATTAAGAGCAGCAATCATTTCATTGTAAGAAGTTTCTGAAAACCTTGATAAACTAATGTAACCAGTCTCGTTGTCAAACATTAAGTGAGTATCAACAGAATAGATCGGTATCTCATCTCGAATAATTGTAAAATCCAGTTCGTCGTTTATTGATGGACGGAAAATAGTTACATCAACCGGTGTTCCTTTTTTACCTCTTAGATTTTTGAATACATCTTCGTTGGTAAAACCAACCGCACTTTCATTATTAATTTTAACGATTCTATCACCGGAAGTGATTCCTAGCTTTTCACTTGGCCCGCCGGATATTGGCGAAACAACTGTAATAGAATCCTTTATAATTTGAAACTCAATTCCAATACCTTCGAACTTGCCGCTAAATTCTTCTTCTGCTTTTCTCTGTTTGCGTGGAGGAATATAAATACTGTGCGGATCTAAATCGTCAAGCATTCCTTTGATAGCTGATTCAACCAGTTCACTTGAGTTTACATCTTCGTAATAATATTTGTTAGTGTAGTTTAGAACGTCGTTGAATTTTCTGAGATTTTCTCTGAGGTTATCGCTTGAAAAGATGTTTTCAATTTGAAAACCTAATGTCATTCCGAAAACCAGAACGACAATCATCAATGGAAACTTAACAATTTTCTTTTTCATATCAGTCTCACAAATAATACCTAATGTAGTTTTAATGTATGTATAATTTTATTTTACCGCAATAATTTTGCGATTTTCTAAACAAAGAACATAAATTTGATACAAATTATACATTTATGACGTTTTCAATTTTTTGTAGTTTTATTAAATGAAGGTAATAATTTTGCCTTATTTTCAATGACGAGAGAAAGCAGAATAGATTTCTCCATTCTGCTTAATAAAATTATTTATTTATCCGGTCTCATGTGAGGGAATAAAATCACGTCACGGATTGATGGCTGATTTGTAAATAACATAACCATTCTGTCAACACCAACACCTAAGCCTGCAGTTGGCGGCATACCGTATTCAAGTGCTTTTACATAATCTTCATCAATTTGATGTGCTTCGTCATCACCTTCTTCACGCATTTGATTTTGATCTTTGAATCTATTTAGCTGATCAATCGGATCGTTTAATTCACTGAAAGCATTACAGATTTCACGGCCCATAACAAAACCTTCAAAACGTTCAACAAGTCCTTCTTTTGATCTGTGCTTCTTAGCTAATGGTGATAACTCAACTGGATAATCTGTAATAAACGACGGTTGAATCAAAGATGGTTGAATTGTAATTTCAAATAATGCATCAATCAATTTACCTTTGCTTTCTCCGCCTTTTAGCTCAACGCCTCTGCTCTTCAGTGCTTCTTTAATTACTTCTGCTGGTTCGGATAGCACATCAATTCCGGTAATTCTTTTCAGCTCGTCACACATTGAAATTCTTTGCCACTTAGGTTCAAAGTCTATTTCTTGCCCTTCGATATTGAACTTAGTTGTGCCAAATACTTTTTTAGCAATCGTTCTAAATAGTTCTTCAACAAAATTCATCATCCAATTATAGTCTTTATATGAAACATACAATTCCATCATTGTAAATTCTGGATTGTGTGTTTTATCGATACCTTCGTTTCTAAAATCTTTGCCGATTTCATAAACACCTTCAAAGCCGCCGACAATCAATCTTTTGAGATAAAGTTCATCTGCGATTCTCAGATATAAATCCATATCCAAAGCATTGTGATGTGTAACGAAAGGCCTTGCAGAAGCACCACCGTATAAGGGCTGAAGAATTGGTGTCTGCACTTCAAGATAACCGTTACTGTCTAAAAACTCTCTCATTGCAGTAACAATTTTTGTTCTTTGTACAAACACTTCTTTGACATCAGGGTTCAAAATTAAATCCAAATATCTTTGGCGGTAACGTAATTCTTTATCTGAAAATTGATCGTGTACAACTTTGTTTCCATCTTCGTCAACCGACTCTTTTACAATTGGAATTGGGCGAATAGATTTTGATAAAACTTCAATTCCTTTTGCACGAACAGATATCTCGCCGGTTTTGGTTTTAAATACTTCTCCTTCCACTCCGATAAAATCTCCAATGTCAAGTAGCTTCAAATTGCCATAAACATCTTCGCCAACATTATCTATTTTAACAAAAATTTGGATCTTCCCTTCTTTATCTTGGATATTTAGAAATGTTACTTTTCCTTTTGACCTTTCAGCCATTATTCTTCCGGCAACTCTAACCACCTTATCCAAATAATCATCAAAATTATCTTTTATTGTTTGAGTGTGCGCAGTTACTTCGTACTCGTATGCATAAGGCACAACACCCTTTTCTTTTAACTCTTCTAATTCTTCTAGTCGTCTCTTAACTAGAACATTAGCATCTTCATGATGGCTATTCAATTTATCCTCCGAATTTCTTTTTTTAATTTCTTATTAATATAGAATTTGCTTCTTCTTTACTTAGTTTCCTGTATGCCCCTATTGAAAGACTTCCTACATTAAATTCACCAAATTTTGTTCGGTCAAGTTCTTTTACATTATAACCAAGTAATGAAAACATTTTCTTGACAAAATGATTACGTCCTTCTAAGCAAATTACTTTTATTGATTTAAAGTTTCCTTTTTTATGAAACTCTAATTTTTTAAAGACACTTTTCCGGCCTTCCAGAATAATTCCTTTGACTAGCCTTTCTCTGTGCTCAACACTTAACTCTTTGTCAATCAATACAGAATATTCACGTTCAATATTATTTCTTGGGTGAGTCAAAACGTTTGAAAACTCACCATCATTTGTTAATAATAAAACTCCTGTAGTGTTGTAATCAAGTCTGCCAACTGGAAATATTTTAGCACGAGTTTTTATTAAATCTACAACCGATTTTCTGCCTCTTTCACCTTTGGTTGTTGAAACGAATCC
>JANQIV010000123.1 GCA_028282005.1 Melioribacteraceae bacterium
TGGGACACAAAGAATTATTGGAATTATTACGATTCTAGCGACATTATTTGCAATTACACTTTTAATCCCGGTTTTATTGAAAAAGATTGTATTAAATGATTTATTTAGCTCAATCGATTTCATAAAAAATCTCTCAAAAGGCAATGTAAAGCAAAATATTGAAATTAGTCGGGAGGATGAAATTGGAGAATTGACTGAATCATTAGATATATTGAAAAACAACAGAGAAAAACAAGCTGAAACTGTTTGCCAAATGTCAAAAGGAAATTTTGATGTTGATGTAGATATAATTTCAAACGATGATGTATTGGGGCAAGCAATTGATGGAATTAAAACAAGTTTAACACATCTTGCTTCAGATACGAGAGTTTTGTCCATAGCTGCTCATGACGGAAATTTGAATGTAAAAGTAGACGAAGAAAAACATGATGGAGTTTTTAAGAAAATTATAGTGGGATTTAATGATACTTTTACACATTTGACTGAACCCATCATAGAAGGAAACGAAGTAATGTCGAAAATGGCAAAAGGTAATCTTACCGTAAGAATGATGGGCGATTATTTAGGAGATCATCAATTAATAAAAGACAGTGTTAATAACCTTGCTGATTCTTTCTCTGAAATTATAGCTGATGTAAATCAAACCGTTGACCAGGCACGTCAAACCTCACAACAGATTTCAGCAAGTGCAGAAGAAATGGCTGCAGGCGCAATGGAGCAAACATCACAATCTGAAGATGTTGCTAGTTCAGTTGAACAAATGACAAAAACAATTTTAGAAACTGCTGAGAATTCAACCACAGCTGCAAAACTTTCAAATGATGCAGGTGAAGAAGCAAAACAAGGTGTAAACTCAGTGGAGAATTCTATTTCCGGAATGAATTCTATTGTAAACTCAACAGAGAGTACTGGAAAAATAATTGAATCCCTTGCAGTAAAAACTGATGAAATAGGAAAGATAACTCAAGTAATTGATGACATTGCAGATCAAACTAATCTGCTGGCGCTAAACGCAGCGATTGAAGCTGCCCGTGCTGGCGAACAAGGCAGAGGATTTGCAGTTGTTGCAGATGAAGTAAGAAAACTAGCTGAAAGAACAACAAAAGCTACGAAAGAAATTACTGACACAATTAAAGCAATCCAATCTGAAGCTAACGAAGCAAATTTATCAATGAAAGAAGCAAATGATTCGGTTAATAAAGGAATGACACTTAGTCATGAAGTGGAAACTGCCTTAAAAAATATTGTCACAAAAAGTGAAGCTGTTATTTCCCAAATTGAGCAAGTAGCCACTGCAAGTGAAGAGCAATCAAGCACAGCAGAGCAAATTAGTAACAGTATTGAGTCAATAAATAACGTTACAAATGAATCTGCGGCCGGAATTCAACAAATTGCAAAATCTTCCGGTGAGCTAAATTCACTTACGGAAAATTTATTTAATCTTGTAAACAAATTCAAAATTAATACAAATCTAATATCTGATTATCAGGTAAGACAAAATGGGAAGCTGATTTCAAACTAGGTTTTTAAGCAGCTATCTTAAAAAATAGCTGCTTTCCATTCAAATAATTCTTTAAAACTTAATATTGGTTCTGAATTTATTCCAAGATATTTCCTTCAGATTTTATTATAATTCGATTTAATTCCACGAAAGAAAACTTAATTATTATGAAAAATTTGATTTTAACTCTTGCAATATTATTTATGCTTTCATGTTCATCAGACGAAAATGGCACCACTGTTGACCCAGGTTCGAACTCAGCCGGAACTATGTTGGCCAAAATAGACAATTTTACTTGGTCTGCATCATCTGTAAAAGCATTTAAGCAAAGCAATTTTATTACCCTCGAAGGCTCTCAAAATCTGCCTGAATCAAGTGAAATTGCGTCGATAAAAATTACAATCATAATAAAAAATGTTACTCAACCAACACTTTTAGGTATTGGAGAAGATGGAGGGGGCTTTATTTACAATGCTTCTTCTACTGTAGAATACAATTATAGAAATAATTCTCAAACGGATTTTATTGGCCAATATGTTGAGAATTTTAGTCTGATTGAGATTACTGACTTGAATGATACTTTTATAAAAGGAACATTCGAGTTCAGAGCCTCGGACAAAGGCTCCGAACCAGAATTAATAGATATTGAAGACGGAAGATTTCAAATTACTTTTTAATTAATTTGTTTCTGTAAGTAATAATATTCGTGGAATGTATTTCCAACTGGGACTGTTACTTTTATTTTCCTTGCATTTTCTATTACTGAAACATGAATGATTCCACCAATCTCTTCATCTTTACCAAGTGTGGTTTTTCTGAGTGCTTCATTTTTCCAAAAAGACTTCGCCATTCTCATATTATCCATATCATATTCGTATTCGTAATTATCCCTAACTTGATTATCTGCCCAAACAGCAGCTTCAAATACTGCTTCATCAGGATCATTTTCTATTATTTCTGCTGTTACACTAAACAAGCCGAAAATCGCATTTAAACCTGTTTCAACATCGTGATCAGATTCTCTATCCTGCATTGACTTTTCAATCGATTTAATTTGCCTTTCCGGATCTTTTACATTTACGATGCTCGGGTAATCACCTTCAATGCTATTTTTTTCCAAAACTTCAACAATTATATCGTCCGGTTTGAAGAGTATTTTTTCATCATCTTTATTCAATGCATAAACGTAAAATACGAATTCCACTCCGTTTTGTTCTATAAACTCTAAAGAAGTTACCGCATAATCATCTTCCCATGAAACAACTTGATTTCCATTATAGTAATCAACTTCATTTTCCATTGAATCTAATTTGAAGACCGGCCTTTCTGCACAACCCATTAACGATAATGCTAGTGCAATTGAAATTCCTATTAATATGGTTTTAAATTTTTTCATTTATCCCTCAAATAATTATTATTTCTTTTGTGATAAATATCAAACCAAATGCCACAAAAAAAGGCTCTTTTCAGAGCCTTTCAAAAAATTTCTAATGGTTTAGTGACCATTTTTTTGATTCAATGTAGAATTAATTATACAACTAAAAGTTGATTACATTGTTTTCTTCGACTATATCGGGATAAAATTCATCTAACAATTCTGCCCTTTTTATTTTTTTGTCAGTACCGTGTTTGATTTCAAATTCAGTATTTCCATCTTTCCAAATTCTAATTGACTCATTAATAATTTCTTCAGAGTTGTCTTCAAAGATAATTTTTAATGAAAAAGGGACAGGATAAACACCTAAATTTTTGACGAGAATATTTTCATTTTCTTTTTTTTCTAATGCCAAATCCGCATGTCCAATTTCAAAGTACCAAGGATTCCAAATCCACGCAAGATCTTCTCCGGCAACGTCATTATATGTATAAAAGAAATCGTACGGAGTTGGGTGTTTACCTTTCCATCTGCTAATAAACTCAATTGTGCACTCTTTGAATTTATCTATCCCCAAAGCGCTTTCAAGAGCAAATAGTCCTAAGTATCCTCTGCCATACATTTTAGCAATTAGCGGTAGTCCGGAAGTATTGTTTGAAGGAATCATTAATGGGATGTCAAAAAAACTACCGGCATAAGGTTTTATGTATCTTCTCCACAAGTAGTCGAATCGATTGTGGTTTTCTACTTTTTGTTCAATCAACTTTACCGGCAAATAAGTTGCCCAACTTTCATCCATCCAACTATATAGAGTTTCATTAATGCCTGTGTAAAATGGAAAATAAGTGTGTCCGTTTTCATGGTGGAAAAGTGTATAAAATCCTTCGAATGATGAATAGACTCCGTTGTTTGCCATCATTGGAGATTCCATTCCGCCCCCCCGGCTACCGTTACAGAATGTGGTCATATGAGGATAAGGGAAAGGTACACCAGGCATTTCATATGACATATATTCAATTGTTTCTTTTGATATTTGAGCAGCTTGATCGAAAAATTTTGCCCCCTCATAATATAGCACATCTGTAAATACTCGTCGGGCTTCATTTTTATTTACTATTACACTTACACCATCCCAAAGATAGTCTTCAGTTGCACAGAATGAAAAGTCAGGAACGTTTACTGCATAAAACTTCCAAGTGTTTTTTTTATTTTTTGCAGTAATATTTAAACTTTCCAAATCTTTAGGGGTAATTATATTTATTACGTCATCCGATTCTTGTGCTTCTCTGTATCTCTCAAATATTTTTGGTTGAAGCATTTCTTCAGCATTTGTATTTTCACCAGTAGCTCTAACTACAAAACCTTGAGGTACAGTTATTTCTACATTATAATTGCCAAAGTCATTGTAGAATTCTACTTTTCCCGAATACGTACTTCTATCCCAACCGTGTATATCATCATATACTGCTATTCTGGGGAAAAAGTAAGCTAAAAAATAAGCGTTGTTTCTATATACTCCCATTCTAACTTGTGCAGTGTTTGGTATTTTGAATTTCCAATCAATTTCGATTTCAGTCACTGAATTAGGGGCAATGTTTTCAGGTAAATTTGTAATTATTAGGTTTGTAGTTCTGCGGTTCGCAGAATTACTTAAATCAATTTCATCACCATTAATTTTAACCGAATTAATTATAGTTCCATCATGTAAATCTGCTGGCCCAATCGGAAAGTCAATCATAGTTCCTTTACGGTACAAGTCCTGGAAAAGTTTTATAAAAAGCATTCTCAACGTATCCGGGCTATTATTATAAAACTCGATAGTTTCAAAACCAATTAACTCTTTTTCTTCTGTGTTCAACTCAACTGAAATATCATAATCAGCTCTATTTTGCCAGTATTCTTTTCCAGGTTTTCCGTTATATGATCTCGTTGGACCACCATAGATTTTTTTCATTTTTGGAGGTATGTAAACTTCTGAGATTTGAGCATTAACTTGTAACATTAATAAGCAATAAATTAATAATAGAAGAGTTTTCATAATTAACCTTTATAAATAATTTAAGGAACTTAAAAAAATTTAAAGATAAATATATTTGATGATTGAAAAAATGTAATTAATAATCTATTTATATTTATAAAGCTGCCAAGAAATGTAAACATTTTGAAAAACGATATAAAAAACCGGTCCTAAAGCTGCAATTGGACTAATAAAAGTAAGTGCTACCCAAATTGTAAAACCGTTATTTTTTTGCCCAAGGCATTGGCTTGCCTCAAGATTAAACTTTTTCTCTCCAATTAAATAACCAATTCTAAATTGAAGAGTACACACAATGAAAATTACAATCCCGATATAAAATAAAATGCTGATGGATGCGGTCATCTCATCCGAGATATAATTACTGGCTTTTGATGAAGCCAAATAAACATTTATGATCAGTAAATAAAAAGTGTAATCTTTATAGCGAGATAATTTATTCGAAAACTCATATGAAATTTTTCTGACAATTTTTGCCAAAGCAAATGGAATCAAAAAAACAGTTGCAACCGGAATCATAATATCAATAATTGATAGTTCTGCACTGACTTTTAACAGATAAGGAATAGTAAAAGGTAAAATAGCTGCAACAATAAAATTTGTGAGTACCAATGAAATTATTGAATATTCTATATTTTTTTTTAGTAGGCTTATTACAACAGGAACAGCAATGGCAGTTGGAGCTGCAATGGTAATATAAACAGCATCGGCAACGTTTTTGTTAAAATATTTTACAATAAAAAATAGAAGAATGGGAAGAATGATATTTATTGCAATGATGATAAAGTGACTTCTTTTAATTGAATCTTTTTTAAAATTAACATCCAGAAAAGAGAAGAAAAGCATTATCATTATTAAGTAGCGAATTATGAATGTATAGGGATGTCCGTAAGGAAATAGTAAACCGCAAGTGATAGTTAACAAAAGAAGAATTGTTTTCATTAATCAAATATATGAAAAGTATGTTTTTGAATTGTCTTTAACGGGCAACTTAATTTCGTTATTTTTACTTTTGCATTTTGATTTTTTTAGTAGTTATAAACTTCTGAAAAAAGCAACTTTGACTGACAACAAAAAAATAAACAAAGCTTTTTATAATTTTTTCGCTTTGTAATTTTTAATTGATCTTGCCCCGTAGCTCAGTGGATACCTGCCTGTCGGCAAGGCAGGGAGCAGTGGTTTCCGGTACCACGTGCGCAGGTTCGAATGCAAAGGTAAGCGGTATAAGGATTATGTACTTTGTTTATGTCATAAAGAGTATAAAATATCAAAAATATTATACAGGTCATACGAATGATATCGAGAGGCGTTTAAAGGAACATAATTCGGGCAAAACAAAATCAATAAAACTATATACTCCTTTTGAATTAATTTATATAGAGAAATATTTTACAAGAGCTGATGCAATAAAAAGAGAGAGATATTTGAAGTCAGGAAGTGGGAGAGAATTCCTAAAAACTATTAAATAACTAATTGCCCCCGTAGCTCAGTGGATAGAGCAGTGGTTTCCGGTACCACGTGCGCAGGTTCGATTCCTGCCGGGGGTACTGTGTCAAAGTAAATACTAAAAATTAAAAGGCAAAATTACTGATTGTAATTTTGCCTTTTATATTACCTATTGCCGTACTTAAGAAATGAATTTAATCGCTACTTGTTATACTATATTTTAACGTAACAAAGAAGCTTCTCTCAGGTCCTCCAGGTACTTCTTCAGATCTACCCCTAATATATTCAGGGTACGCATAATCTGAATCAAAAAGATTTCTTCCCGTCAGTTTTATTGTGAAATTTTGAATTTTATAGGCAAATGTTAAGTTTGCAAGTAAGTAAGAATCTACAGTATAATCTCCAAAAGCTCTAGTTACATCCGGATCAGGATCAATATCTCTGGTACTGGTTCCTTCTCTTTCTCCCACAAATTGAAGGTGCGGTGTTAAGCTGAATTTACCCCATTTGTAAGTAAGCCAGCCGTTTGCGGTAATAGGAGCATTCCCTAATAATTCTACGTCGTCGCCATCTTCAACAATAATATCCCCTTTCTTCCACGAGAAGTTAAAACCGAAATAACCTGTTTTTGCAAAACCGCCGTTTGCAGATAACTCTATTCCGTATACTTTTATCTCTGAAGAGTTTACATATTCGGCCGCTCTACTTCCATGTTCATCAGGATTACTTGTCGGTTGTCTTACTATACCGTCTGATGTAGTTTGATAAAAACCGTTAACCCTTGCGTTCATAACATCTTCTATTGCCATTTCAAGACCGAAATCAAGGGTCTGTATAATTTCCGGTTCCAGCGATGTTGACCCAAATAAAACATTAGTTGTACTAACATATTTCTCAAAGAAAGTTGGTGATCTGAACGCTTTTCCGTAAAGGGCTTTAAGTGAATAATTTTTACTTGCCTTATAAATTAATCCAGCTCTTGGCGAGAAAAATAAATCATCAACATCCTTGTCTTTAACCAACCTAACTCCACCAACAAAGTTCACTTTTTCCGAAGCTTTATAGTTAAATTGAGAATAACCCGCTATGTTATTGGAGCTATGTTCATCCTGGTAAGCTGTAAAAGGATTTAGTGCTCCATCTGTTTCCCACTTCCATAAATAAGGGTCGGTTTTTAACGTTTCAAAAGCAACTCCAGTAACATTTGTTACTTCATCGGATAATTTTGAATTCAATTGTAGTTCAGTTGAAAAAACTGAACCGGCATATTCTAAAAACACTTCGCTTTCATCATGTCCGGGGAACCCTCTGAATGGGAAAAAACCAATGCTTGTTTCAGGATCTTCAAAAGTTGCGAACCTTACCAAAATGGATGAACTAACGTTTTCACTCAGATCAAAATTGTATTTTGAGTGCGCAAAGAAATTTCTTGGATTTGATAATCCGCTGTAATTTAGATTAGGAGTTAAGCCGTAAAGAGTTTTTTCAGTCTTGAAGTACCCCGCTTCCAAGAAAAATTTGTCGTATGTCAAATTTCCGTAGATTGAAATCGGTTCATTCAGGTATTTGAAAGTTTTAGCGGTACCGGTTTCGTCTGCTGTAACATTAAAATCGTATCCATCAGAATTTGCAAAACTACCGGCCAAGAAAACACTTCCTTTATCCTTAATTTTGAAATTTGCGCTGGCTTCAAATTCTTTTGTACTGAAAGAACCATAAGTAGCAGCAAGTTCAACTTCATTTTTATCTTTGTTAGCTTCAGTAATTATGTTAATTACTCCCGCATAGGCGTTAGTGCCATATAATGAGCTGCCCGGGCCTCTAATTACTTCTATTTTTGAAACGCTGCTGATCGGGATGTTTTCCAAATAAAATGTTCCGTAAACAGGCTCAAAAAATGGAATACCGTTTACCATCAATAATATTTTATTTGTATAGTGGGTATTTTGAATACCTCTGAAATTGAGTACTGTTCTGCCAAAATAGGTTTCCATAGTTTCAATTCCAGGTAAGTAGCTTAAGAGTTCATAAAGATTGTTAGCATTAAAATCTTGAATCTGCTGTTTTGTTATCACATCAATTATCGCAGGTGCGTCAGATATTTTTTGTTCTTCTTTTGAGGCTGTAACAACGAGCATATTCATCATTTCCTCAACGGTCATAATTTCTACTTCAACTTCTGCATCCTGCGAGTAATTATAATTGACAAAAAGTAGCATTAAAAACGAAGATTAAAAAGTAGCGGATTCTGTTCATCATTCCCTCTCCTATTTAGTTAATAAATGCAAGTCACATATCCAAAATAGATTCTTAGCGAATCACCCCATTGTCATAGCATTTATCAATACAGGAAAAAGCAAACAGTATATTTTTATTGCTAAAAACTGCAATAATTGGAGCTTCCCTCAAAACTCTTGTAAGCATTATCGGCAATAATCGGATAAAGTTAACTTAAATCCAATTATTCAAATCTTTTATGAATATTACTCGTAAATATTCATTTAGCCATATATGTCAGATTATGCGCCTTTTCGACGCATAACAGTCTAAATTTGTCATATATACGCCATAAACGCGCATAACACGCAATAATGACTCACTTAGGTAAAAACATGGTTTTGTACACTAAATCATTAATAAATAACAACTTAGGATAATTTCTTCTTTTGGCACATAATTTATATAGTAAAAGACAAACAACATAAAGAATTCAAAACAAAAAGTAATGGAGGATAAAATGACACTAGTAAGATGGAAACCAGCAAAAGAATTATTAAACATGGACCGCGAATTCAGAAAAATATTTGACGCTTTCGGAAACAACAAAAGTTCTGATGAAGAGTATGAAAGTGCAGTTTGGTCACCTTTAACAGATATAGTTGAAGATAACGACAAATATACTTTGAAATTAGATTTGCCAGGTGTTGAGAAAAGTGATGTGAAATTATCTTTTAAAGATGGTGAACTTTCAATTAGCGGCGAAAGAAAGGAAGAGAAAGAATCAAAAGATACTAAATATCATAGAGTAGAAAGAAGTTACGGTAAATATTTCCGCTCGTTTAGATTACCTGAAAAAATCAAAGAAGATGGCATCAAAGCAGAATTCAAAAACGGAACATTAACAATTGATATTCCTAAAGCTGAAGAAGTAAAACCAAGAGAAATAGAAATAAACTTAAACTAAAGCCCTTAAGCATGTCCCCCTAGAAGGCAGCGAAATCCGCTGCCTCTTTCCTTTTAAATCAAATAAAGCTAATTTTTACAATAATATTTGCTTATCCAATACAACCATTTCTATCATGCTAGGTCTAACACATTAGTGGTTGGGGAAATATGATACAAGATTTTGAATTAATAAAACAAGCTCAAAAAGGTAATATGGCTTCTTTCGAAGAATTGCTTTACAGGTACGATAAGCAAGTACTAAATATTGCTACTTCATTTAGAAATAATGAAGAAGATGCTAAAGATATCTACCAAGAAGTTTTTATGCGGGTTTATAAGGGCTTAAAAAATTTCCAATTTAAAAGTGAATTTTCAACATGGCTGTATAGAATTACAACAAATGTTTGTATCTCTTTTAAAAGACGAGAAGGTAAACACAACATTGATTCCTTGGATAGAGAAATAAGAATTGACGATGAAGATGGCGGAAAAGTATCAGACTTTATTGCCGGGGATGAAATTACTGATAATCAAGCTGTTGGTTCTGATTTGTCAGTGCACATAAAAGATGCAGTTGACACATTACCTGAAAAACAAAAAATGGCATTTATATTAAAATATTACGAAGGCTATAAAATTAAAGAGATTGCTCAAATGATGCAGTGCAGCGATGGTACAATAAAAAGATATCTTTTTACTGCAACAAATAAAATGAGAGATCAGCTAAAACATGTATTCGAAAATTAATCTCGCAAGAGGATAATAAAATGAACCAAGAAAGATTTACCGAGTTAGCACATCTTTACCTTTATGAAGAAATTTCCGATTCGAAAAAAATAGAATTCGAAAATTATTTATTGGAAAACGATGAAGCACACAAAGAATTTGAAAGTTTGCAACAACTTCATTCCGCTTTAGTTACAAGTTCACCAAATAAAGTAAACGAAAGAATCTTAACAGAATCGAGACAAACACTACTGAGAAATATCAAAAATCTTGAAGAAAAGGAATCATGGTTTGTAAGGTTTGGATTACTATTAAAAGAAACCTTTTTCTTTAAGTACAGATTCGCTTTTGGCGGAATTGCAACACTTGCAGTGGGAATGTTCATGGGATATTTATTATTCGCACCGTCAAATCCGGAAAATATTTTTGAAGACGGTAAACAAATAGATATTGAGCGACTCGAACAAAGCGGCATTGACATTTCCGATATCAGATTTAGAAATCAATTTGACCAGGAAGGTGCGATTGAAGTTACATTCAATGCTGTTAAACCAATAACCTACAAAGGCTTGGCAAATGATGAAGTAATGCAAAGATTATTTGCAGCAGCATTGGTAAACTCTGAAAATCCCGGAACAAGATTAAAATCAATTAACAAAATCAAACAGCAATCGAAAGAGAACTTTACACCAGATCCTGAAATAAAATCAGCATTATTAACTGCTCTAAAAGTTGACGAAAATCCCGGCGTAAGAAGAGAAGCTTTAAATGTTCTTAAAAAATATCCTTTCGATGTTGAAATAAGAGATATTTTTCTATTTGTGCTCGAAAGTGATCCGAATTCCGGTTTGCGTGTAGCAGCCATTAACGCACTTGTTGATTTGAAACAGCAAGGGAAATCAATTGATGACGAAATTAAATATGTGCTGAATAAGCAGATTCAAGAAGATGAAAATGAATTTATAAAAATTCGTGCGGCAACATTGCTGCAGGAGGTTACTGAAAATGAATAGATCGATAATTTTAACCACAATAATAGTTTTACTTTTTTCGTTAACAGATGTGTACGCACAGAGAAGCGGCGAAAGATCAAGTTCACGTGAAAGACACAGTGAAGATGGATATGAAAAAGTAGAAACCTTTACCGTATCTAAAGGCGGTTCATTAGAAGTAGATGTAAATCCCGGTGAAATTACAGTTAAAACATGGGATAAAAACGAAGTCTATGTAAAAGTTACAGATATTGATAGCGAAGATGCCAGAGGATTAAAAATAAGAAAAAGCGGCAATAGAATTTCAATTACATATGACTCACACTGGGGATGGTCGGACGGCGACATTTCAGTCACAATCCCTAAAGATTTCAATGTTGATATCAGATCAACCAGCGGGGATATTGATATCAGAGGCGACGTAGTCGGTGATGTTAGAGCAGAAACATCCGGCGGGGATATTACAACTTACAACATCACCGGTGAAGTCTACCTAAATACTATGGGTGGCGATATTAAAACCGGAGATGTTGAAGGCGAGCTTTACTTAAATACTCAAGGCGGAGATATAAAGATCGGCTTGGTAAGCGGGGGAAAACAAGCTACTATAAACACAATGGGTGGCGATATAAGAATTACTGAGATCGGTACATCACTTGACGTTAAAACATACGGTGGAGACATTAGAGTTGGCGACATCAACGGTGATGCTGATGCGATAACATACGGAGGTGATATCATTTTAGGAAATGTGAAAGCCGGGGTTAATGCCGAAACATATGGCGGCAATATTAAACTTGAAAGTGCAAATGGTGATGTAACAGCAAGCACTTATGGCGGCAACATATTTCTAAGAAAGGTTAAAGGTAGTGTTTCAGCAAAAACAAATGCCGGCAAAGTTTATGTTGAACTTGATCCGGAAGTTGATTCAAGAAGTTTGATAAGATCAAACATGGGCGATATCGAATTGGTTATTCCTGCTACTGCCAAAGTTACCGTAAACGCAGAAATCAAAGTACGCGGGTGGTGGAAACACTCAAAAGATGATTATGACATTCGTTCAGATTTCAAAGCCAAAACATATATACAAGATGAAGATGAAAAAGAAGTTTATGGAATTTATGAAATAAATGGCGGTGGTCCAGTCGTAAAAATCAAAACAACTAATTCAAAAATTAAAATCAAAAAAATGAGATAATAAACGGGGGGCAATGAAAATGCGAAATAATTTATTAAATCTATTTGTAATTCTATTTATTGCGATAAGCTTTGTTGGAGCACAGGAAAGAACGATAAATAAAGAGTTTGATGTAAAACCAGGACAAAAATTAGTTCTCGATTTTGAAACCGGGATGAGCATTGATATCAAAGGTTGGGATAAAAATGTTGTAAAAGCTGAAATATATCTTGACGGCAGAGATGTTGAAGATATAGAAATTGAGTTTGATCAATCATCAAATAAAGTGGCAATATTTTCTGAATACGTTGGGCGAAGAGAGAATTATCGCGACCGTTCAGAGGCGCATATTATGGTTCCTAAAAAATTTGATGTAGACCTCTCAACAGCAGGTGGCGGAGTTACGATAGAAAATGTAGACGGAACTATTGAAGGGCAAACAATGGGCGGTTCACTAAATCTGTCTAAACTCGCCGGTTATTTAGATTTACAAACAATGGGTGGAAGTGTTGATTTGTATGACTCAAAAGTTGACGGCAAAGTTCACACGATGGGTGGTTCAGTTGATGTAGAAAATGTTGAAGGCGACGTAAGTGCTTCCTCAATGGGTGGCAGCGTAAGACATAAAAATGTTAAAAGCAGTTCAAAATCTATTGGGGAAGAAGTTGACATTAGTACTATGGGTGGATCAATTGATGTTGATGAGGCTCTTCACGGTGCAAATGTAAAAACCATGGGAGGCAGAATAAACGTAAATAAAGTACACAAGTTTTTAAAAGCTGAAACCATGGGTGGCGATATTCGTGTAAAAGAACTTGACGGTTGGGTAAAAGCTAAAACTATGGGTGGTGACATATATGTTAAAATGGTTGGTAATCCAAATGAAAACAAAAAAGATGTAACATTAATATCGATGAGCGGGGATATCGAGCTTTTGGTGCCAAAGGGAATGTCTATGAGATTCGACCTTGAAATTATCTATGACGAAGATGATGATGGTGATTATAATATAATCAGCGATCTTCCAATTGAAAAAGAAGTAGAAGAATCGAGAAGAAGAAGTAGATGGAATGATACACTCACTATGTATGGCACAGGAGAAGTAAACGGTGGTAAAAATTTAGTCAGAATCAAAACTGTTAATGGTGATATCATAATAAAAGAATTATAATAGATAAACGTATTACCCCAACCTACCGGCCCTCGCATTTGCGGGGGTTTTTTATTTCCTTTTGGGAATCTATTTACTAACTTATTTGTTATTGATTCTTAACTTCATTCCCAATTTTTTAATTAAAGAGTTTTATGATTTTTGCCGTTTTAGCGGGATTATTATTTACTATAGCTGTTCCGTTGATTTTCAAATTACCGAACAGAATTTCCGGATGGATAATCTCGTTCATTCCGTTGGGAATTTTTGTGTATTTCTCACAATTTTATTCTGAAATAACTAATGGAAATGTAGTAAAAGAATCATACAAATGGATTCCTTCACTCGGAATAAACTTCGATTTTTATCTTGACGGTCTCAGTCTCACCTTCGCGTTAATTATAAGTTTTGTTGGATTTGTTGTTTTTCTTTACGCAAGCAGCTATCTCGAAGGACACAAACACATTCAAAGGCTTTACGTTTATATTTTGATTTTTATGTCGGCAATGTTGGGACTTGTAACTTCCGATAACTTAATGTCACTCTTTGTTTTCTGGGAATTAACTAGCATCAGTTCTTATCTACTGATCGGATTTAATCATCATGCTGAGAAATCACGCTACTCTGCACTGCAAGCTTTATTTATTACTGGTTTTGGAGGACTAGTTTTACTTACCGGATTTATTCTTCTTTTTATTATTACCGGAAGCTGGAGTGTTTCCAATTTAGCTGAGCTAAACAATTTAATTACAGAAAGTAAATTTTATCTTCCTGCTCTTATTTTAATTTTGATTGGGGCTTTTACAAAATCTGCACAGTTCCCATTTCATTTTTGGTTGCCAAATGCGATGGAAGCACCAACACCGATAAGTGCTTATTTACATTCAGCAACAATGGTTAAAGCTGGAATCTATTTAATTGCCAGGCTCAATCCAGCACTCGGTGGAACAGATTACTGGCAATACATTATTTTATTTACCGGTGCAGCTACTATGGTTTTTGGGGCGTTTCTTTCATTTAAACAAAATGATCTCAAAAAATTATTGGCTTATTCTACTTTGAGCGTTTTAGGTACACTCGTTATGCTCATCGGTATCGGAAGTGATCTCGCTATAAAAGCTTTTATGATCTATTTAATTGCTCACTCACTTTACAAAGGCACTTTATTTTTAGTTGCAGGCATTATTGATCATGAAACCGGTACTCGAAATATTAATCAGCTTGGTGGCTTGCTAAAGTTAATGCCTATCACTGCGGTGATTGCTATACTAGCATCACTTTCAAAGATGGGTATTATTCCACTAATTGGTTTTATCGGAAAAGAAACAGTTTACGCTTCCGCTCTCGAGTATTTAGATTTTGGATCGCTGTTTATCGTATTAGCAATACTGGCAAACATATTTATTGTTTACATCACAATTACCGTTGGCTTTAAACCCTTTTTAGGAAATTTACTTGAAACACCCAAGCATCCGCATGAAGCACCATTTAGAATGTGGTTCGGCCCGGTTGTGCTTGCAGTTGCA
>JANQIV010000202.1 GCA_028282005.1 Melioribacteraceae bacterium
ACAGCAAATTGAATTTTGTCAAAAGCTTCTTCGCTGTTTGTCCAAATTGCGCGGTATTCTTCACGGACAGTATTATCTTCCCATTTCCAATGATGAGTATCCACATTATAGGCTTCGTTAAATCTGCGGAGTTGCTCCCTTTCTAAATTGAAGTCATCTATATTCAAGTAATTACCAATGTCTGCGAAGTAATTGTCATCTTTTCCATCGGGATTGACGCCTGCATTAGTTTTGGCAAAAGCTTTATAGTTATCTGCCTGATTATTACCGTGGATATTAAACCCGGCTACAAATCCCCACGAAACAGCATCTGCAATTGTAAAATACTTACCCATGCTGTAATCGCCAGCATATAATTCCCGCATTCCGGGCAAAAGTAGTGAATAAATTATAGCAAGTCCGACACTTTTTTTTTCCGGCGTAGGAAGAACTTCAATATTTTGCTCATCTTCAATATTTAATGAGATTTCATTTTTTAGCTGAAGCAAACTTTTGGTTTGATTTTCTTGTGCTGTTATTAGCGTAGTTAAAAGTATAATTATGACGATAATATTTTTCATGATTTATCCGGCTAATTTGTTTTCTGTTTCAGAGTTTTCATTTAATCCGCCTTCGCTTAAAGCTTTGGAGGACGAGATAGTACAAATATTATCATCTACACCATTTATTTTTTGAAAGGAAAATTTATTTATTAGCGATTCATCGTATTTTGTTTTTACACGTACGTAATTTGAGGAAAATCCTTTCATAAATCCATGATAATTTTCTTCCTCAAATAAAATTTTTAATTCTTTACCCACCATTTTGCGATAGAATTCGTTTTTCTTTTTTTCGCTCAAAACTCGCAACATATTATTTCTGCGTTTTCTTTCAGCAACATCAACTTTGCCGGGCATTTCAAAAGCTTTTGTATTCGGCCTTTCACTAAATGTAAAAACATGTAGATACGAAATCGGCAATTCTTTTAAGAAATTATAAGTTTCTAAAAAATGCTCTTCAGTTTCTCCAGGTGAACCAACAATCACGTCAACACCAATTCCCAAATCTTTAACAGTGCTAACAGCTTTTTGAATTCTGTCAAAATAATGCTCAACAGTATATCTGCGCTGCATTAGTTTTAATACTTCCGGGCTTCCGCTTTGCAAAGGAATATGGAAATGGTTACAGATTTTGGGGTTATCGGTAGTGAGTTGAATTATGTCGTCAGTCAATAAATTCGGTTCGATTGAGCTGATCCGAAGTCTGAAATCGCCTTCAATTTTTACAATTCTTTTTAAGAGATTATAAAAATCAGTTTCGCCAAAATTGTAATCCCCAACATTTACGCCTGTCAAAATTATTTCTTTGTAACCATCAGCAATTATTTTTTTGAACTGGTTTTCAACTTCGTCGGGATTCATACTTCTGCTTTTTCCACGGGCAAGCGGAATTGTACAGAATGAACATTTGTAATCACAGCCGTCTTGAATTTTAAAAAACGCGCGAGTTCTGCCATCAGCTTCTGTAGATGAAGAAAAATTAAATGAGTCCAAATCTTCAGTTGGCGCAACATAAATACAGGAGAGTTCATTTTTTTCGAAG
>JANQIV010000227.1 GCA_028282005.1 Melioribacteraceae bacterium
GTACTAAAGTTTTTTGATAAAATAACAATATCAATTCTTCACCGGACATCTTTTCTCCAAGTTTATGAAGGTGAAGTTGTTTTGGAAACTGAACCTGAAGAAACTTTCTCACTTTATGCGATTGACGAAAGAACGAAAATCACGAGCAAAGGTCTTAAATACAGATTAGAAAATGATTCACTGCCTTTCGGAGAAAGGGAAAGTACAAGCAACGTCGCAAAAAAGAACAAAGTAAAATTAAAAATTGAAAACGGAAGAATATTTGTTATTCGCGATTATGAAATTTTAAGGCAAAATGGTTTCCTGCAGTAGTTTAGACATATCGATAATTATTGTTTTCTTCGCGGCAGTGCTATTGATAGGCTTTTTGTCAGGCAGAAAAACTAAAGATTCAGCGGAAGGTTTTTTACTCTCCGGTAGAAAAGTAGGCTTGCTACTTTTTATTCTTACAAATGTTGCTACATGGTACGGTGGTATTTTAGGTGTTGGTGAATTTACATACCGGTATGGGGTGGTTAGCTGGTTCACACAAGGTTTACCGTATTATATTTTTGCAATAGTATTTGCCTTTCTGTTTGCAAAAAAGGTAAGAGAGTCATCTCTTTTTACAATACCCGATAAACTTGAAGAAGCTTATGGTAAAAAGGTTGGGTTACTTTCTGCTTTGTTTGTATTTGTTTTAGTTTCACCTGCGCCGTACCTTTTGATGCTTGCCAATCTCATTTCATTAATTTTTGACGTGCCGATTTTACTCTCTTTGATGATTGCTATATTTCTTTCCGCAGCTTATTTATTTAAAGGAGGTTACAATTCTGATTTAACAACTGACGCTTTTGAATTTTTTGTAATGTTCGCGGGATTCATAGTAATTTTCTTTTTTGCTTACAGCCAAAACGGGGGATTTGAGTTTCTAAGCTCAGCATTACCTGAAGGGCATTTGAAATTAACCGGGGACACATCGATTACTTTTGTAATAGTTTGGTTTTTGATTGCGCTTTGGACATTTACAGATCCCGGATTTCATCAAAGATGCTACGCAGCTAAAAACGGAAATGTTGCAAAATACGGAATCATAATTTCAGTTTTTCTGTGGGCTTGTTTTGATTTTTTAACGACTTCAACCGGACTTTATTCAAAAGCTGTATTACAGGAGATTGATAATCCTGTATTGGCTTTCCCGCTTCTCGCCGAAGAAATATTATCACCAGGCTTCAAAGGAATATTTTATGCAGCATTGTTTGCTACAATATTATCAACGCTCAACAGCTTTTTGTTTTTAAGCGCAACAACAGTTGGTAAAGATCTTATCTACAAATTACAGCCAAAAGAAAGCGCTGATAAAATTAAAAATTATACACGTTGGGGATTACTGATTGCGTCGCTGATGTCTATTATTCTTGCTTATTCGTTCGATTCGGTAATTCAAATATGGTACTCTATCGGCAGTTTGTGTATTCCTTCAATAATAATTTTAGTGATAGGTGCATACTACAAAAAACTATTGGTCTCAAAAAAAATAGCTTTAATCGAGACGATCACAGCTTTTGCTGTAAGTTTCTTATGGTTTTTGATTCGAGACAATTTCAGCGATGTAAATGTAATTAACGAAATCGAACCAATGATAATAGGGCTATCGACTGCAATACTAATTCACATCTACGGGATAACTAAAAATAAATGAGCAAAGTATTGTCACACTGAGCGAAGTCGAAGTGGAAAGTAAAACTTTTATGCTTCGACTCCGCTCAGCATGAAATTGTTAAAAAACTAAGCAATCAAAATAGCAGCTGAAACTACAGTTGTCCACAACCCGCTTTTATTTCCTTTTGCTGATTGAGTAATGTTAAATGTGTTTACAATCTTTCCAGACATTTTGAAAAATTGCTCTTTTTCATTCCAAGCTTTATCCGGGTCAAAATCAATTCCTAAAGTAGTTGCAAGCATAGTTGCTGCTAAATCTTCAGCATAATCTCCTGCAAACTGGGCTGTTTCACCATAAGGATGATGTTCAGATAGATAGCCATACAAACTTTTGTCTTTTGGAATTGCAACCCCAATTGAAGAAGCGATCAATCTGTTTGGTTCTTTAGTCGAATTCTTCGCTATAACCGCATGAACTATTTGTCCGGGTTTTAAATACTCAAGTCCTTTTTCAACGGAAACTCTTTTACACCCAATAGGATAAATAGAACTAACTGAAACTAAATTATATTTTTCAATCTTTGCACTTCTCAAAGCCTTTTCAAACGAAGCTAAGTACTCTTTTTCAACACCGACGCCTTTCGTAAAAAATATTTTTGTTGGCACATACATTTCGATATCTCCTGAGCTTAGTTAGTCGCAAATAATTTTAAGAAATTTACGTTTTCCAACTTTAAGAATCATTTCGTTTTCAAGTTTAACAATTTCTTTAAAGTTGGATATTTTTTCGCTGTTTATTGAAACTCCACCTTGCTGAACAAGTCTGCGAGCTTCGCTATTTGATGAAGCTAATTTTGTTTCGACAATTAAATCTAAAATGCCTTTTTCAGTACCGGCTTCGTATTTCATTTCTGGAATATCATCCGGCAAACCTTTGTTCTTAAAAATGTTATCAAACTCTTGTTCGGCTGTTTGAGCAGCTTCTGCGG
This sequence comes from Melioribacteraceae bacterium, assembly GCA_028282005.1. GTDB lineage: Bacteria > Bacteroidota > Ignavibacteria > Ignavibacteriales > Melioribacteraceae > JANQIV01. Next base: position 2,631 of record JANQIV010000227.1, read on the forward strand.
AGTGGTACATTTCAACCAGTTTACGGGCGAGAGCTCTTTTCAAATCTCTTGGATTTTTTGTTGTGTCGTCCAAATAATTTTTGATTTCTGCCAATTCATTCAAATCTACATCTGTTGCAAGTTCGTAATAGTTATAAATTAAATTATCGGGAATTGATAACGTTCTTCCGTAAATATCCTTTGGAGAGTCATCAATACCAATATAGTTGTCGTAAGATTTACTCATCTTTTCTGTACCATCAGTACCAACCAATAACGGCATTGTTAAGATTACTTGCGGCTCAAGTCCATGTTCTCTTTGAATGTCACGCCCAACAAGTAAATTGAATTTCTGATCTGTACCACCAAGTTCAACATCGCTTTCAATTGCAACTGAATCCATAGCTTGGGCAAGTGGATAAAGAAGTTCATGCATACTAATCGGTACTTGTGATTGAAATCTTTTTGTGAAGTCATCACGTTCGAGCATTCGGGCAACAGTATATTTGGCTGCAAGCTGAATCACTTCCTGAAAATTCATTTTACCGAGCCACTCGGAGTTGTAAACAATTTTTGTTTTATCACGGTCTAAGATTTTTGAAGCTTGTTCCCAATATGATTTGGCATTTTCTCTTACTTCGTCAATTGTAAGGGGGGGGCGAGTTTGATTTCTTCCGGAAGGGTCACCGATCATCCCGGTGAAATCACCAATAATCAAAATTGCTTTGTGTCCCAAAGACTGAAACTGTTCGAGCTTTCTTAAAACTACAGAGTGCCCTAAGTGCAAGTCCGGCCTGGTCGGGTCGCAGCCGAGTTTTATGTTTAATTGTTTATTCTCTTTTATAGATTTTTCTATTTTCTTTACTAATTCTTCTTCAGGAATAATTTCAGAGGCCCCTTTTTTTATTAAGTCCATCTGTTCATATAATGTTGGAAACGAAAATTGATTACTCAAAATATTACCCTTATTTATAGTTTAACTTTTCTTTCAATTGTTCTTTTAGCGTCTTTTTTAGCAATATCTTCACGTTTATCGTATGACTTTTTACCTTTTGCAACACCAAGCTCAACTTTTACTTTCCCTTTGGAGAAATAAAATTTAAGTGGTACCAGCGTATGGCCTTTTTCAGCAGTAGCTTTTATCAGTTTCCTGATTTCACTTTTTTTAAGAAGCAATCTTCTTTTTCTAAATGGTTCATGGTTGTTGATATTGCCTTGTTTATATTTACCGATATGCACGTTAATTAACCATACTTCACCGTCAATAATTCGTGCGTAACCGTCAACTAAGTTGGCATTATTTTCCCTAAGTGCTTTTACTTCAGTTCCAACCAATGAAATGCCGGCTTCATACGATTGAACTATGAAGTATTCGTGTCTAGCCTTGCGGTTAGTTGTTATTATTTTTTCTTTTTGCTCAGACATAAATTTTCGAAATTAAACTTTCGAATTTATCCTTAAAATAGTATATATGCAATCGTCAATTTTATAATTACCAATCTTAATAACAAATGGCTGAAAAACAATACCACGAGCAGATAGAATATACAAATAATTACCTGTATAAATATTTCGAAGAAAATATTAAAAAATTTGAAAACTTAAGAGTTTTAGAGGTGGGTTGTGCAGAAGCCGGATTTTTAAAAGTCTTGAAAGAGAGAGGCCATTTTGTTACCGGCATTGAGCTTGACGAAGGCCGCGCAAGTATGGCAAAAGAATTTAATGCCGATATTGAAGTTATAGTTGGTGATATTACAGATGAAAGTTTAGTAAAGAGATTTGATGATAAATTTGATCTCGTTGTTATGAGGGAAGTAATTGAGCATGTGCTTGACAAAGACAAAGCTTTTAGGAATTTATTTAATCTGTTAAAAGATGATGGTTGCTTGTTCATAAGTTTTCCTCCAAAGTATTCCGGTTTTGCCGGTCATCAACAAGTAGGCAGAACAATATTAAAATTTACCCCGTACATTCATTTGGTGCCGGATTTTATTGTATCGTTTTTGGTAAAAATTTTGGGAGAGTCACCAAATTTTGTAAATCATATTAATGAAAACTACTCTACAGGTATTTCAATAAAACAATTTTTAGGACTTTGTAAAAAGTATAAATTCGTTTTCCGGAAAAGAGATTTTTATTTGTTCCGGCCGATATATAAACAACGTTTCGGATTTCCTGTTGTTAAGTTTTTTAATCTTCCTTTGCTTAATGAAATTTTTGCATTTGGCTGTGAATGTTTGTTGAAAAAGAAGTAAAAGTAGCTATCCTACACGAATTCGTGGTTTTTTGTTCAAACCAACTTTCTGCTTTAATAATAATTATATAATATCTATTTTCAATCCTTCATCGGACGAACTTATCGAGGAATAAGAATGCTAGATATGCAGAAGAAATTAACCAATTTTTTCTACGCGATTTTGAGCCTACCGGCGACTGCAATGGGATTTGCTCTTTCAATACAAATATCCGCACTAAGTTGGATAATGCGTACCCAGTATAATTTGGATTTACATGAGATTGGAATTGTTTGGGCTGCTGGTCCGCTAGCTGGAATTATTGGGCAACCTATAGTAGGATTAATTAGTGACAAAGTATGGTTTTGGGGTGGAAGAAGAAGGCCGTTCATTTTTATTGGAGCAACACTTGCGGCTCTAATGTTACTGGCTTTACCAAACATTGGTGCAATAAACGACTTAGTAGGAATTGGCAGTATTGTGTTTGTTTCAACTGTAATTGCGTTAACATTAGATTTAGCAATAAATGTAAGTTTTAATCCAACCAGATCAATTATTGCGGACGTAACACCTGACGGAGTTCCAAGAACTAAAGGTTACACCTGGATGCAAACAGTTTCCGGTACTTTTGGAGTAGGTGCTTATGCAATAGGAGCTATCTTTGGCAACTATGCTTTAATTTATGTTGGTGTATTTTTAGTACTGCTATTTTCTATTCCGCCAATGTTAGTGATTCATGAAACTAGAGAATTACAATTTAAATCCGAAGAAGAAAGTGAAGATGGAGATGAGACTTCAAAAACTGATTGGCCTGAATTTTTCAAAGTGTTTTTTGCGAATGGGTTTTCATGGATTGGTGTTCAGACAATGTTTGTTTATATAATTGGATACATTGAACAAAAACTTGATCCTGGTAGCAGTGATGAAACCGGACAGATTATTTCAATTTCATTTTTGATCTTAAATGCAGTTGGTGCAATATTACCGGCATTTGTACTTGAGCCAATAACGGAAAAAATTGGTCGTGTAAAAACACAAATGATAAGTGTTGCAATTATGTCTGTTGCATATTGGGGAATAGTGTTGATTGGTAAATCCACTTTTTCACTTTATGCTTTGATGGCTGTTGCCGGAGTTGGTTGGGCTGCAATTGTAAGTTTACCTTTTGCAATAATGTCTGAGAAAGTAGAAAAGGGAAGAATGGGATTCTTTATGGGGATATTCAATCTTTCAATTGTATTACCCCAGCTTTTTGTGAGTTTGGTTATCGGCTATGTTGTGAACGCAGCAGCAGATAAAAACGTTATTTTTATAATTAGCGGTATATCATTAGCAATTTCCTCTATTCTTTGGTTGCTTGTAAAAGAAAGTAAAGCTATGAAGGCAGATATAGCAAAACAAAGTGCCGGTCATTAGTAAAAAGTTTTATAGGCATGATTTTTCGAATCATGCCTTTTTAATTCCATAATCTCATCATTTTCAAAATTAGGTGTAGAAAGAATGCGAAATCTATTTATAATTTTATTTTTATTACAATTCATTATAATCAATTCACAAGTTTATAAAGTGAACTCTCCGGAAAATATTATTCAAGTTGAATTTATACTTGAAGAGGGCAAAGCATATTATAGTGTTCAAAGATTTGGTAAAGATGTAATTGGAAAATCAATTCTTGGTTATGAGCTAGAAAATAATGTCTCTTTAAAAGATAACTTTGTTATTGAAGCAGTAAATGAATCTTCACTCGATGAAACTTGGGAACAAGTTTGGGGAGAAAAAAGATTCATCAGAAATAATTATAATGAATTAAAAATTGATCTTTCCCAAAGTATTGATAATCCAAAGAAAATCAGCATCGTTTTTAGAGTTTATGATGACGGGGTAGGATTTAGATATGAGTTCCCTGAACAAAACAATCTTGAAAAATTCAATATTATTGATGAAATAACTGAGTTCAAATTTACAGGAAATCACACTTCTTGGTGGATTCCGGCATATCATTGGAATAGATACGAATATTTATACGAAGAAACCCCATTAAGTAAAATCGACACAGTACATACACCGGTGACATTTGAAACAAAGAATGGATTATTTATTAGCATTCATGAAGCAGCATTAACTGATTTTTCCAGTATGACTTTAGAACCTGTAGGTGACTTTACTCTAAAAACAAATCTTGTTCCTTGGTCAGATGGAATAAAAGTAAAAACAAAAACACCAATTAAATCCCCTTGGAGAACAATTCAAATAGCAGATAATGCGGGCGGATTGATAGAATCTTATTTAATATTGAATCTAAATGAGCCGAATAAATTAGAAGATGTTTCTTGGATTAAACCGGGAAAATATGTTGGTATTTGGTGGGGAATGCATCTCGGTATTGAAACATGGGGTTCCGGCGAAAAACATGGAGCAACTACAGAGAATACAAAAAGATATCTTGATTTTGCTTCAAAATATGGATTTGACGGAGTACTTGTTGAAGGGTGGAATAAAGGCTGGGACGGTGATTGGATTGCAAATGGTGATATTTTCAATTTCACGGAGCCATATGATGATTTTGATATTGATGAAGTAATTCGTTACGGAAATGAAAAAGGGGTAAGACTTATTGGTCACCACGAAACCGGAGGCGGGATAATTAACTATGAAAAACAAATGGACGATGCCTATAAGTTTTATGAAAAATATGGAGTGCGAGCAGTTAAGAGCGGATACGTAAATCACGGTAACGGAATAAAAAGATTAGACGAAAACGGAAATGTTGTAAAAGGGGAATGGCATCACGGACAGTTCATGGTTGAGTTTTACCGCAAAGCACTAACTGAAGCTGCTAAACATAAAATAATGATTAATGCACACGAGCCTATTAAAGCAACTGGAATACGCAGAACATATCCGAATATGCTTACTCGCGAAGGTGCACGTGGACAAGAATTTAATGCCTGGGGAGAAAACCAAGGTAATCCACCAGAACATACCACTATACTTCCGTTCACAAGATTGCTTGGCGGCCCAATGGATTTTACTCCCGGTATTTTCGATTTACTCTTCGAAGAAGAAAAACCTGACAATAGAGTTAATACTACACTAATGAAGCAGTTGGCATTATACGTAGTACTTTATAGCCCTTTACATATGGCTGCCGACTTACCGGAAAATTATGAGGCCCGTCTGGATGTATTTCAATTTATAGTTGATGTGCCAACAGATTGGGAAGATACGAAAGTATTAAACGCTGAAATTGGTGATTACATTACAATAGTAAGAAGAGATAGAAATAGTGAAGACTGGTTTTTGGGAAGTATTACCGACGAAGAAGGGCGGAATCTAAAAATCTCTTTGAATTTTTTGGATAAAAATAGAACTTATAAAGCACAAATTTATAGAGATGGAAATAATGCTGATTGGAAAACAAATCCATACGATTATGTAATTGAGGAAAAAGAAGTGAAGTTTGGTAATGAAATGACTTTACGGCTTGCACCAAGCGGCGGGACAGCTATCAAATTTATTGCCCAATAATATTATTAGCCTGTCATTTCGAATCCCGTTTGTAGGGAGGAGAAATCTTAAGCTCTTGTCAAAATTATGTAAAGATTTCTCACACTCACTTCGTTTGGTTCGAAATGACAATATAGGCTACAAAAACTATGATTGATTTATATTGTGAACGCACAGGTCCGGGTTTATTAAATGAACCTTTGAATGCTTTTACCAATATTGTATTCTTTATAGCCGCATATTTTGTTTGGCAATTAGCCAAAAAAGAAAATGCACAAATCTTTGGTGTAAACCTTTTAATAATTATTTTGATTTCTATCGGCATTGGGAGTAGTTTATTCCACACATTTGCAACAAACTGGGCTTTATGGCTAGATATTATTTCAATCTCAATTTTTCAAATTATCTTTCTTTGGCTTTATTCCCTAAAAGTAATTAAACTAAATTACCTCGATTCGGTTCTGCTTATGTTGGTGTTTTTTGCATTATCGTTTGTTGCCGGAATGTTTCCAAATATGTTGAATGGGTCTATGACATATTCACCAGGATTTGTTTTATTATTCGGATTGGGACTTTTCCATTACATTAGCAATAAAAATGAAAAATATATTATGCTAATGGCATCTGTAGTTTTTTTGATTTCGCTTACTTTCCGGTCAATCGATAATGCTGTTTGCGATTGCATATCAATCGGAACTCATTTCCTATGGCATTCATTAAACGGTGTTCTTCTCTATTTATTGATGAGGGCATTGATTAAAAACCAGTCTAAATAATTTCAAGCGGAGTCTATTTTTATGAGCTTGAAGCATCTGATCAACAAAGCATTAAAAAATGCTTTTAATAAAATAAGTTCACTTTTTTCAATGTATTAAAGCACTCACTTGGCAAAAGTATTTTCATGTTTAAAATTAAATTGGGAAAGAGATTCTTTGTTTGATATTAGATAATATCATCTTTAGATTATTATGTCAAATTACTAAAATCATGGGGTTAAAAATGAAAGCCTATAAAATTGTTGTACTCTTAGTTATTGTTTTGATTAATTTTATGACTGCCACAGAAAAGAAAAATCCAAAAGATATTGATATTGATGCACTTACAACTGAGTTGCAGGCAACTCTTAAAGGTGTAGATCAAAACCATTTTGCATTAGTTTGGTGGATGCCCTATGAATATTGGGATGCAGTGTTCACTCAGGATCCATCAATCAATGAGACAGACAAAAATGATATGCTTGATGTATTAAAAGAAGTTACACTAATGGCTGTTGTACAAGCTGATGTTTCTACTTTTGGAGCATTCAAGTTTTATTCAATTGACGAGGTCAAAAAGAGAATTAGACTATCATTTTCTGATCAGAATTCAAAAAAATATGATTTAGAGTTATTAGAAGAAATTGATCCTGATCTTTCAATTATTTTAAGTGTTTTTAAGCCAATTTTATCATCAGCTATGGGTAATTTAGGTCAGAATATGCATTTTATGGTAATTAATGACAAAACTTCGGACGGACATAGAATCATTGATCCATATAATAGTGGTATATTTTCAATTAATTTAGAAGATAAAAGCGGCAATGTTTTTAAAGCTGAAATTGAAACTCCGCTAAATTCTTTATTTATCCCTCGCAAATGTCCAAACGGAAAAGATGCACATATTTCTTGGAAATATTGTCCTTGGACAGGAGAAAAATTAGAAGAATAATTTCATGCTTTTAATAATTCTTAGCAGCCAACATTAATTTAGCTGCTAAGAATTATATCTTGATAAATACGTCCAAATAATAAATTATAATTTTTTCTGTATGGAATCAATGGACTGTATAACATATAATCTACGGGAAAATGGGAATAACTCTGATAAGTTTTATGAGCATCTTAATAGTTTTTCACAAAAAGTTTATGAGAAACTAAATGATGAAGTAGGCAATATAATTTCAGAATATATTGAATTTGTTAACTCTCAAAAAATTGAACTTCCAAGAACTAATCAAGAATACTCAATTGAAATTTTAACCTTTGCAATGACTCTGCAAAGGTATTATTCACCTTCAAAAAAAAATTCATTAATATTATTGAATTTCTTGAAATATCTTTATTCAGTTAGAAAAAGAAGCGAAAAATTTAAAAAAGTAGTTGATCCAATTCGTGGATTTATAACTGGAAAATTTATTTTTCCTAAAATAAATAAGAATTATTTTGGGCATTCTATAAATCTAAAAGCTCTTTCAAAACTAATTCTTTGGCTTGAAGCAACCGGTGAATTTGAAGATGAAGTAAAACGCTTCAAGAATTGGTTCTTATTTTTTGAAGACAAAAGCACCAAAGAGATTGAAACTATGTTTGATTCTTTTGGGAATGTTTTTAATTGGTTTAAAGTAGAAGCTAAAAATGAACTTGGAAAATACTCGTCGTGTGTAAAATTCTTTTTAAAGAATGAACACAAAAATTACAAATGGCGTGAAGATGCGATTTTTTGCGGTAAAGAAGAAGTAGAATATCACATTAATATGGTAGCTTCCGAAATCATAAACTGGGGTTTTAAAGAGGATTTTTTGAAGACCGAAAAGCGTGTAGTTCTTGTTCCCGCCTGTATGCACTATAATAACGGCGAAGACTGTACTGCTCAGATTGATGGGGATGATATATCCTGCGTGGGCTGCACAAGTGATTGCTTTGTAAATTTAATTAGAGAATCCGGGGAGGAAAATAACTTTAAAGTTTTTATTGTTCCACATTCATCTAGTTTTCGCCGTTGGTTAAAAAGATGGGAAAACACTAATATACGGAGTAGTTGCTGTCGCTTGTTTACTTAATATAGTTGTCGGTGGATATCAAATGCGCGAACTTAACATTCCTTCACAGTGTGTTCCGCTTGATTTTTGCGGGTGTAAAAAGCATTGGCATAATGAAGGAATTCCAACCAAACTGAATCTTTCTCGTTTACTGCAAATTATCAAAAATGGCGTCTGATTTTTTAAAGTTGATTTTGACTGCCATAACGCTGTCACAATTATTATTTATCTTTGATTCACAATTCTAATGGAGTATTTATGAATACAAACGAAATCCACTTAAGGGAATTTCAAAATGATGATCTTGATATGTATTTCCTTTTTCAGCAAGATGAAGAAGCAAATCAAATAGCAGCTTTTACTGCAAAAGATCCAGCTGACAGAAAAGCATTTGACGAAAAGTGGGAGAAAATTCTTGCCGATAAAAATATTATTATCCGTACAATAATATTTGATAATGAAATTGCCGGAAGCATAATGAAACATAGCTGGTTTGGAATTGAGGAAATAAGCTATTGGATTGGGAAAGATTATTGGGGCAAGGGGATCGCAACAAGGGCGTTGAAAAAATTTATGGAAATCATAAAAATTAATCCAATCTTTGCAAGAGTAGCATTTGATAATGTTGCTTCAATTAGAGTTCTTAAAAAATGTGGATTTGTAAAACATGATAAAGACAAAGGATTCGCAAACGCTAGAGGAAAGGAAATTGAAGAATTCATATACAAATATGAAACTTAGGATTAGAGTAAAATGATATTTGTAATTCAATCTTTGTGTTCAATATTAGTAGGTGAGCTATAGTGCAAAAAAATATGACCACACAAAAAAATGTTGAAAAATTATAAATAATTGCGCTATTTTGCCCCATTACATAACGATTATAATTCTGGGTCTCGCCAACAAATAATTTTATTATGTTCTCATTAAGGTTTTGCATAAGACAAATTATTATTCTTTTGATACTTTTAGTAATTAGTGGTTGTGCAGCATCTAATTCTTACAGCAGAATTCGTTACAGCCCAAATTTTATAAAAGTAAAGATTGATCAAATTGCTATAATGCCTTTTAGCAATAAGTATTTGAAAGAAGAAGAAAAAGAAGAAATTGATGATATTTTGAACAAAAGCATTTCGTCTTTAGGAATTTTTAAGTATTCAGTTACCCCAAGTAATGCGACGGATTCTGTTTTAAAAGAAAACAATTTAATTATAAGATCGGAAAATTTTTGGGAGGATTTCCTAAAAAACGGTCTTGTAGACAAAGATTTTCTAGGAGATGTTAATAGCACATTAAATTCAAAGTATTTATTGAAAGGCGAGATTTTAAGACGACATACACAAGATAATGTGTACAGAAAAATTATCGGCTATACTGAAGTAGATGTGAAATTTGTCTTATTTTCCACAGTTAGTAAAGACGTCGTTTGGGAAGTAAATATTACTGGCAAGAAAAATAGCCCGAACACGATTTTTTATCCGCTGCCAAGTACTATGGACGCAGTAGAAATAGCTTTGGATAGATTTATTCATGAATTTCCTTTATATGTTTTATAAATTGTTGCCCTAAAACATAAAGCTATTATCAATCATCAAGAGACTTGCTTGAATAAACTTCACGAAGAAATTGTAAAATGTAAAATATGCAAGGAGTCACTTCCGTTTGAGCCAAAGCCTATTGTATCATTTAGTAGTGAAAGCAAAATAGTTATTATAGGACAAGCACCGGGATCAAAAGTTCAAAATAGTGGTATCCCTTGGGATGATCAAAGCGGAGATAAACTAAGAGATTGGCTGGGAGTAGATAAAAAAACATTTTACGATACATCAAAAATTGCTTTGGTTCCGATGGGGTTTTGCTATCCGGGAAAAGGGAAAAGTGGTGACCTCCCGCCCCGAAAAGAATGTGCACCACAATGGCATAACCAAATTTTCAAAAGTATGAAGTCAACAAAACTTAAATTGCTTGTCGGACAATATTCTCAAAAATATTATCTAGGTAATAAGGCAAAAATTAATTTAACGGTGACCGTTAAATCATTTAAAGAATTTTTACCTGAATACTTTCCTTTACCTCATCCTTCGCCAAGAAATAATATTTGGTTGAAAAAGAATCAATGGTTTAATGAAAAATTAGTATCTAAATTAAGAGCAGTTGTTAACGAAATTTTAAAGAAATAATTTAAACTTCAGTTGGTACAAAATGTTTTGCAAGTACAGCTGTATTTCCTCTAGTAGCTTTTAATCTGATATTTTTTGCTTGAATATATTCAATGTCGTTATACCAGTTCATTGCATCTTCTTCGGTGTTGAATTTTATAATGGCGGTAAAGTTTTTAGGTTCTCCTTCAATTACTTGGGTGTCAAGGTCGGCAACAAGTAGTTCACCGCCGTGCTTCATTAAAAGAGGGATTACTTTTGTAATATATTCTTGGTAACTTTTGGAATCAATAATGTCGTACTGAGTAATGTAGTATACCGTCATATCATTTTCCTTTTATGATATCAAAAAAAATACAAAATAATTAGAACAGTTCACTTTATAATTTATAAAAAAGATACATAATTTCTAACAACTAATTGGAGAGTGAAATGGCTCATCAAATTGAAGTTATTGAGAAAGAAATAGGTAATGCTTTAGAGATTTATGAAGAGATAAAGATGATGGAGATGCCGAAAGTAATGGGCGCAGACTACAAAAAAATTCTTGAGCATCTAAAAAATAATAACAGTGAAATGCTTGGTGCTCCATATGCTCGGTACATCGGTGTTGATTGGGAAGTGGAAACTAACAAAGGTTTCTTTGGGATCTTAAAGGATGTATTCACAAAAAAATGGAAAATCCAAATCGGAATGGTTTCTTCCAAAAAACTTACTGAAAATGGAAACATCAAACCAATTGTTCATGAAAACAAAAAGTATGTAAAGACAATCCATAAAGGGCCTTATCAAAAAGTTGGTGCAACTTATAAAGCTCTTTTTAATTATATTAAAGAAAATAATTTGGACCCGGAGAATGAGTCATTTGAATTCTACTTGAACGATCCGGGAAAAGTTAGCAAAGAAGAACTTGAAACTGAAGTATTGATACCTGTCAAATAAGATTTTTATAACATTGTTATTTCAGAACATAGGAATGACAATGTTCCTTAATCTTTAAACATCCTCGAATGAAGTTAAAATTAATCTACACTTCTCTTGATAATATCTATGTGATATATTAGTTTAAAAGATACACACTCCAATAAAGTGCTGCCGAGGGTAAAATAGCTTCTGATAAAACAAATAGCTTTGTGAATTGCAGTAAGTGCCTTGCCAAAGTTCCGGCTGATAAAAAATTCTGTGTTAACTGTGGATCTAAATTAGAAAAAGAACCTCCGCGAGAAAGTGCTGCTCAGGTATTAAAATTTTGCCCGGATTGTGGAACTGAAAATAAATTAAATAAAAAATTCTGTACAAATTGCGGAGCGCAGTTATCTAAATCACAAAGTCAACAGGGTGCTAAGAGAAAGAGCAAACCTCAGAAAAATAAAAAAAGTAGTACTTTTCCAAAACTAATTCTTGTATTAATTCTTCTTGCAGCTTTTGGTTATGGCGGATACTACTTATTTAATGAGATTAATTTTAATCTCAACCTTTTCCCAAAATATAATTTGGTTTATGGTGCAAATGTCCCGATAAAGATTCATGATGAAGCATTAATAGAAAAGGAAATTACTGCTAAAGAAATAAAGAATTACAAAGATTTACCTTCGCCAAAAAATTCAAAAGTACTCTCAGCAGTTGTGTTAAAACCGGAAGGTTTGGAAATACCGAATGGAGTGTCAGTTTCATTTCCTTTGGATGAGAAGTTAAAACCCGGTATGCAACTGCCCATAGGCTACTTTGATGAAAAAGGAGATCGCTGGCTAGAGACCAGTGGCTACTGTTACGTTGATCCTTCGGGAATGCGGGCGAATGGTACAGTATACCATTTCTCTATCTTTGGCCCGTTCCGATCTCAAATATATTTGCAGGAAAGAAAAGCTTATCATACAGAGTGGATGTGGATACTTTCACAATATGGAAGAATGCTTGACGAATTAAATGTTGCGATAACTGAAAAATACAGATCACCTTTGGGAATCCCTTCAGAATCTTATGTGGAAATTGATTCATGGCTGGATGACAGTGAAGACAGGCTAACTTTAATAACAATGAATAATTATGAGATGCTCAACTTCCGTGAGCGAGGTGATCCTGGCAAAGTATATTGGGAGGTTATAAATACCGATTGTCTAGCCGCTGCAAGAGCTGAGTATGGTTCAAGAAAGAAAAAATTGGATAAGGCCTTTGAAGCAGCTTACCTAAATTGGTATAAAGCAGCATCAGAAGAGAATGTGAATTCTATAGTTGCTTTGTGGGCTGCTTCAGCAGACCTACTAACATTTAAGCAACAAAAGTATGGTTCGCTTTCCAGCAGAGCGTATCATTATTTCAAGCTGAAATTCATTGACGCTTATGTTGATTTGATAATGGATTTCTTAAAAGAAAAAGGCAACAAAGTTTTGGAATATTTTTTCAAAGGCAAAGATAATGCTGCCTCAAGAGATTTAATAAGTACTGTATCAAATAACAGGATTGGAGCACCTGTAAAGAAAAAAGCCTTGGAATATTTGTCGGGATTGTTGATTGATGTTGATCCCAACAACTTAGAAAGCATGTCAAAAAATTTAATGATTCAGGCTGATACCCTTGCTTTCAAATTATCCGGAGTGTTGAATAACTCATTCCATAATAAGAATACAGCCTTACAAGGTGATATTGCAAAGGGTAGAAAATATCATACTTCACAAGTTCTTTTGTACGCTTATCCATATTTGTTAAATAGCAAAAGGCAGGAACTGACAATATTTTATTCGCCTTATTATTTCACATTAACTGCCGAAGAGATAGAAGATTCTTATGGTTCTAGAGTTTATCGTAATCACAGTATTTCCAATAGAGTTATCGAGTTGAATATTCAAGCCGTACAAAATATTAGGCGACAATACAGAGAGTATAAAACAAAATTGAAAGATGAGATCGGTGAAGGTATTATAAAATGGAACGAACTTGATGAGTTTTATCAATCTGATGATGAAGCCAAAAGGCTTTCTGCGTTGGTAGCAAACAGACTCTTAAAACATGACATCGATAAATTTTTGGGAAGTAACTTAGATAGATTCTTTAAGAAACATTTTATAAAATTTTTAACGGGCAATCTTGAAGTCCCATATTTAAAAGAAACCACAGGCTTGGAAGTCCCAAACGTAAGAGAAATTGGAATTGAATATTTGGTTAATCTTTTGTTTAAAGGGGCAAACAATTTAGGCAAAATTGTCGACGGTGTTAAAAAAGTTGCAGGACTGTTCGGAAGCGTTTTTGAAGACGGTTTAACCGTGGCATGGGATTATGTAAGCCCGGACAAAGTAAAACAACTCAACGAGGAGCTTGATAAAAAATCAGTGAGAAGAGCGCTTGCAATAAAGCCGTTGGAAGTTGATAAAGTTTTTAAAAGAGATAAAGATTTATTCGACGTTGTAGAAATTTCTGTAGAATATCCTGACGCTTGCCCGCCGCCGGAATGGAAAGTATTAATTAATGGTGATTTCCATTTTGAAATTGATAAAGCATTTGATACTGAAAAAGAAGAATATTATTCCCTTTACACAGGTGGAGAGGCAAAAGCCGATAATGAAGCATTGAAAAGCCAGGGCATCGATCAAATTAAAGTCATGTTGGATGTAGGATTGTTTGGAAGAGATCATTCAATAAATACTTATAAAGGAATGATAGAATATTATGATAAAGAGCATAAAAAATATCCAGAAGACTTGGAACGCTATACCAACATGGGAGTGGAGATGACAAACTGGTCTAAAAAAGAATTGCAAGGACAAGTTGGAACCCACTATACAAAAATAAGCTATGGCAGGTACGGGCTGCATGCTCTTTATGTAATTGGAGCTACAATTGTTGAAATAAGAGTTTGGGGTACTTCGAATAATCAATCGGTTGTTAAAGCTAGGCACGACCAAATATTGAACAGATTGAAAACATTTAATAATCAAATGAGAGCAGGCAGAAATCCGTACGATGTTTTTGGGAGAAGGTTTCCCGGTGAAGAAAATCCTTTTTTATTTACACTAACTGAAGAAGAATTAAAAGAAAGAGGACTAACAAGATGAATCAAGGAATAAGCTGGTTTGATATAATTTTCAGTTCTTCGTTTATAATAAACTTTTTATTTATGGCGGTAATCTATATTTATTTTTCATACTGTCTTTCAAAGATTGCAAAAAAACAAGGTATAGATAATCCGTGGCTGGCATATGTGCCGTTAGCTAATTTATTCATCATGGGAAAGGCAGCTGGAAAGTCGACGGTATTTATCATTTTTCTCTTTGTCCCAATAATAAATTTGTTACTTGCTTTAGTAGCTTGGTACGCTATTGCTGAAAGAATGAATCGTCCTGGCTGGACAGCACTTTTGCTTATAATTCCTTTCGTAAATTTAGCTGTGTCCTGGTACATTGCTACCGGTAATCCAACAGGATATACTCCTCCTGCTGATTCTCAAAAACAACAAACATATCGCGAACAAA
>JANQIV010000064.1 GCA_028282005.1 Melioribacteraceae bacterium
AAAATGGCAAATTGAGAAAGACAGCATTCAAAAGATACGGCAGATTAAAAGTGAAATTGAAGACGCAAAGATGCAAGCTGATAAATTTGAGCGGGAAGGAAATCTCGGTAAAGTTGCGGAGATCCGTTACGGCAAAATAATCGAGCTTGAGAAAAAGTTTAAAGAGGAAACTGAAGAGCTCAACAAAATTCAATCGGCAAAAAGAATGCTCAAAGAAGAAGTTGAAGCAGAAGATATCGCAGAGATTGTCGGAAAATGGACTGGCATTCCTGTGAGCCGTATGCTCGAAAGTGAAAGAAGCAAGTTACTGCGAATGGAAGAAGAGCTTCATAAAAGAGTTGTTGGGCAGGATGACGCTGTTGCCGCAGTGTCAAATGCTATCCGAAGATCGCGTGCGGGAATGCAAGATTCAAACCGCCCGATCGGTTCATTTATTTTTATCGGCACAACAGGAGTCGGCAAAACTGAACTTGCACGGGCACTTGCAGAATTTTTATTCAACGATGACCACGCGATGGTTAGAATTGATATGTCGGAATACATGGAAAAATTTTCTGTGTCAAGATTGATCGGTGCACCTCCCGGATACATTGGCTACGAAGAAGGCGGTCAGTTAACGGAAGCCGTTCGCAGAAGGCCTTATTCGGTAATCCTACTTGATGAAATTGAAAAAGCTCATCCTGAAGTTTTTAACGTGCTGCTGCAATTGTTGGATGATGGAAGACTCACAGACAATCAGGGCAGAACTGTTGATTTCAAAAACACAATTGTAATTATGACTTCGAATCTCGGCTCTCAAATGATTCAGGAAAGATTAAGTGAAATGGATGAAGAAAATTATGATTCGATACTCGGTGAGTTGCGGGTAAAACTAAGCGAGCTTTTAAGGAATACAATCCGCCCGGAATTCTTGAACAGAATTGACGAGATTGTTTTATTCAAACCATTGCTAAAAAAAGAAATCAAACAGATTGTTGATATCCAAATTCAGAATATTGCTAAAATGCTTGAGGAGAGAAATTTAAAACTTGAAGTTCGAGAAGATGTGAAAGAATATTTATTGGATTTGGGTTACGACGTAACCTTCGGTGCTAGGCCTTTGAAGAGAACAATTCAAAGACATTTAATAAATCCGCTATCAACTGAACTATTGATGAACAAATATGAAGCTGGTGATACGATAATAATAAAATATCCTGGTGCTGGTAAGTTGGAGTTTGATAAAAAGTAAAGACACGCATTAGCATGTCTTTGAAATTTTAAGCAACTTCAGAATATGAAGCTTCCCAACCTATAATAGATTTTTTGCGTGCTTCGCCCCATCTGTATTGATTGATATTTCCGGCTTTTCGTATTACTCTATGACAAGGAATCAAATACGCTACCGGGTTATTCCCGATTGCGCTCCCGACCGCCTGCAATGCTTTTGGTTTTTTAATTAACTCAGCCACTGTTTGATAAGAAGCTACTTTACCAAAAGGAATTTTCAACAAAGATTCCCAAACCTTTATTTGGAAGGCTGTACCTTTTGCTAAAATTTGAATTTTATCTGTAGACTCTAGGCTGAATAATTTTGCGGCTGCGTCTTTAGTTTTTGTTTTATCTTTAATAACGATTGAATTGAACCACTGGTTTTTTAATTCTTCTTCTGCAAATAATTCGTCGTCAATGAATTGTATTGAACATATCTTATTTGCGTTAGTTACAGCCAGCAAAAACTTTCCGAATGGTCCGATGAAAAAATCATAATAAATTGAGATGCCTGCGCCGTTAAGTTTGTATTGATGCGGCGTCATTCCCTCAATATTTACGAACAAGTCATGCAGTCTGCTTGTGCCGGAAAGTCCAACATTGTAAGCTACTTCAGCTAAGTTGCTGCACTCTTCCAATCTTTGTTTTGAATTTTCTATTGTTAAATATTGTAAAAATTTCTTCGGACTAACACCCGCCCATCTAATAAACAGCCTTTGAAAATGATACGGACTCAAATGCACATGATCTGCAATTTCGTTCAACTCTGGCTGTTCAGTAAATTTATCTGAAATGAATTCAATTGATTTTTTTATTCTTTCGTAATCCAACTCTTTTTGTGTCATACCTTTCCTTTTTTTGAGTCCAAGTTAGTTTCATTGACACAGCTTCTCAATCCGATTCTTGCTCAAATTTACGTTAAAAAAATTACTAAAAACAGAGCAAGTATCGGGTCGCTATCTGCAAAGAGATACAATAATTTTCTTCCACTCATTTTAGAATAAAAAAGCGAAGGAAAAGAATGCAAACCATCAATAATATATTAAACAATTATAAAGAATTGCAGATTGTTAAAGCTGTAAAATTTGAGATAAGCAGATCACTTCCGGCATTAATTTTGCTGCTGCTTTCAATTATTTGGGGCAGCTCTTTTATTTTAATTAAAAAAGCTCTTAAAGTATTTCCTCCTGAGCAAGTGGGATCAATACGTATAGCATTTGCTTTTATTGTAATGATACCTATCGCATTGAAACATTTAAGGACAGTGTATAAAGGAAATTGGAAAATGATTTTCCTTTTGGGATTGGTAGCAAATCTATTGCCTGCATTGCTTTTTTCAATAGCGCAGACAGGCATCAGCAGTTCACTGAGCGGTATTTTGAATTCGCTTACACCCCTATTCACATTG
Source organism: Melioribacteraceae bacterium (assembly GCA_028282005.1). Taxonomy (GTDB): domain Bacteria; phylum Bacteroidota; class Ignavibacteria; order Ignavibacteriales; family Melioribacteraceae; genus JANQIV01. The sequence continues at coordinate 2,660 of JANQIV010000064.1, forward strand.
ATTATCGGTTTAATTGTATTTAAAACAGAAATTAGGCGAGGTCAAGTTTCGGGAATATTTATAAGTCTTGCGGGTTCTATTTCATTAAGTTTTATCGGTTCTCAAGGCAGCTTAGGTAGTTTTAATTTCTTTGCTCTTTTTGTAGTTGCGGCAACTTTATGTTACGGCATCGGCTTTAATATGATCAAATCTTATTTTCAAAAAGTAAACTCGGTTGTACTTACTTCACTCGCTATGTTTTCAGTCGGGCCGTTTGCTTTAATATTTCTTACAACAACTGATTTTACTTATAGACTTATAAATATTGACGGATCATTGCTTGCGTTGTTCTATCTTTTCATTCTCGGAGCAGTAGGTACAGCTTTGGCATTGGTGTTATTTAATAAACTCATTCAAATAACTTCACCGGTATTTGCTTCTACCGTAACATATTTAATTCCTATTGTTGCTGTAATGTGGGGAATATTTGACGGTGAGGCATTTTTTCTTTTTCATTTTATTGGCATGGCGTTAATTATTTCGGGAGTCTATATAGTTAACAGAAATAATTAAGTTGCGTGACTTAAATATTAAAAGTAAATTTTTATTTCAATTCTATCAAAGGAAACAATCAATGGAAATAAACTCATACGAAACTGAATTATTTGAATATATCGTAATTTTAAATGAAGTTATTTCTACTGAAACTTGTAAAGAAATAATTTCAGAGTTTGATAATTCTAATTTATGGCAAGCAGGCAACATAGGTGGCAAAGGAGATGTAAATGCCCAAATTAGGAATTGCGATGCAATGAATATCTCCGAGGAAATAGTAATTAATGAAAATTCTGAAAAAAGAAAAGAACTTGATGCTAAAATATTTGAGGCGGTCTCAAAATGTTTAAGATTTTATAACGGAATGTATTGGAATCTTCAAGTTAGACAAGATACCGGTTACATTTTATTGAGGTACAAAAAAGATGGTTTTTATATAGAACATGTTGACCACTTTCCCGAATACCAAAGGACTTTAACGATGTCTCTAATTTTAAACGACGATTTTGAAGGAGGAGATTTTGCATTCTTTAACAAAGAATACATTATCAAACCTAAAGCCGGACAAGCAATTATTTTTCCTTCAAATTTTATGTTTCCTCACGGAGTAATGCCGGTAACTGGCGGAACAAGGTATTCGCTTGTAACCTGGTTTCTCTAAATAGAAAAATATTTTGTAATCTTCATCACTAATAATTTCCCAATTATAATTTTCTATCGGTATTTTTATAAAGTAATTTCTTATCTTCCATAGATAATCTCCTGCACATTTTAGATTTTTTATCGAGGGTTACAAAATAAATGCAAGATAATAATTTTGAATCGGCTGGAAATAATTCCAACCTTCTTTTGGAACTAGAGAAATATAAAAGTGCTTTCAACGAAGCAGTTGATGCAATTATAATTTCCGATGGTGCCAGCGGAAAAATTATAGATGCAAATGATTCGTGCACTGCTTTGCTCGGTTATGGTATAAATGAAATAATTGGGAGGCACTATTTGGTTTTATTTGACGATAGTGTTGATAATCAAGCGGCATCCTCTGTTGATAAAATAAAAATGCTTGATTCAATTACTATAAAAAATCTAAAAACAAAAAGTGGTGATATTGTTCCTGTTGAGCTTGTTACAAACACTTTCCAAGTTTTCAATAATAATTTAATTATGACAAGCTTTAGGGATGCTCGCGAAAGAATTGAGTATGAAAATAAAATTAAAAAGTTTGCCTTGAAACTTAAAGAAAGTAATACAAGCAAAGACAAGCTTTTCTCAATTATTGCCCATGATTTAAAAAACTCATTGTCAGCATTGATGAGTTATTCGGAAATACTTACCGAAGACAGTGATGACGGTAGCCTGGAAGAAGTTAAAGCAACATCAAAGCATATCAAGCAGATCTCGAAAGAGGTTTACGAATTATTAGAAAACTTATTGAACTGGTCAAGAATACAGACCGGCAAAATTGAATTCAAAAACTCCAAAATAAATCCATACTTAATGACTGAAAAGTTGAAAAGAACTTTTCATTACATCTCCGAACAAAAAAGTGTAAAAATAATTAACTCTCTTGAAATAGGACTTTATCTTTATACTTCTGAATTTATTATAAGCTCTGTAATAAGAAATTTAGTTTCAAACGGAATTAAGTTTACTCCGCACAATGGGTTTGTGAGAGTATCATCTACAATATCTGAAAAGTACATTGACTTAATTGTAGAAGATTCCGGAATTGGAATGTCAAAAGAACTAATCGGTAAGTTGTTTAAAATTGATCACAATATTTCTCGCAAAGGTACTGATAATGAATCCGGTACGGGGCTTGGTTTGATTTTGTGTTACGAGTTTATCAAAAAACTTGGCGGCAACATTTTGGTTCAAAGCGAAGAAGGCAATGGCAGTAAATTTATAGTCCGTTTGCCAATTGAATTAATGAACTAATCTACTAAATGAAAAATCTCTTAAAATATCTTACAATAATACTTTATTGCGTTTCATACGCTCAGGAAACTAAAACAGTTACCTTTGCAACGCATTGGCTTCCGCAAGCACAGTTTGCCGGTTATTACATGGCAATTGAAAAGGGTATTTACGAAAAATACAATTTGGATGTTGATCTCATTCATACAGGACCAATTTTTAATGCACAGAATCTGTTGAAAGATAAAAAAGTAGATTATGCTTCAATGTTTCTTTCTACAGCTATTGTGCAGTGGTCTAAGGATATCAAGCTTATTAACATCGGACAGCTTTCACAAAGAAGTGCACAATTATTTGTTGCAAAAAAAAATAGAGGAATAAAAGAACCGGAAGATTTAAACGGATTAAAAGTTGGAATTTGGAAATCCGGATTCGAAGAAATTCCCTTTGCGTTTTTGAAGTATTACAATCTTGAAGTTGAAATTGTGCCCGTAGCTTCAACTGTTACTTTATTTTTATTAGATGGTTTAGATGTAATGACAACAATGTGGTACAATGAGTATCATAGGATATTGAATTCCGGTATAAACGAAGATGAACTTGTTACTTTCTTTTTCAGTGATTACAATTTAGATCTTCCAGAAGACGGAATTTATTGCTTAAAAGAAACATATTTAAATGATCCCGAGAAAGCTAAATTATTTGTGCTAGCAACACTTGAAGGCTATGAATATGCCTTTAATAACATGGAAGAGACAGTAGATGTTGTCTTAAAGCGAATGCGTGAACAAAATATTGCAGCTAATCGTGCTCACCAATCCTGGATGCTAAATAGAATTAAAGATGTGTTTACGGCCGAAGGCAAACAATTTAAGAAAGGTGAATTGCTGCAAAGTGACTTTGATAGAGCAGTTCAGGTTCTACTGGATACAGAAAAAATTACAGTTGTTCCAAAGTTTAATGAATTCATTTTCTTTAACGCTGAATAAATATAAATATGATATTTCAAAAAAATACTCTTGCTACCAAACTAAGCAAATACATTCTAACAGTAATGATAATAATGTCGGTATTGATATTCGGCATTTTTTATTATGTGTCCCGCAACCTCATTTTAGAATCTGTTGAAGAAAACGCTAAGAATATTACTGAAAAAACAGTAAATAAGATTGAAACGATTCTTCACGCAACAACAAAAATTCCAAAAAACTTGGCCTACGTTTTAGAAACAACAGACTTTGACGAAGAACGGCTTTACACTTTGATGGAAACAGTTGTTAAAAATAATGAAGAAATTTACGGAAGTGCCGTAGCGTTTGAACCATATAGTTTTAAAGAAGATTTATATTATTACTCTCCCTACATGTACAGGGATTCATCAAAAGTTCATTTTGTACAGCTTGGTAATCCTGATTACGAATATTTCTTTTGGGATTGGTACCAGGTACCAAAACTTATTAATAAACCATATTGGACAGAACCTTATTACGACGAAGGCGGCGGTGAGATACTAATGTCAACGTATTCAGTCCCATTTTATAAATATGAAAATGGTGAAAAAAAATTTTGGGGAATTATCACGATTGATATCGACCTTGAATGGCTGCGCGAAATAGTTTCTTCAGTTAAAATATTTGATAGTGGATTTGCATTTTTAATTAGTAAAACCGGTACAATTGTTACACACCCAAATAATAGTTTTATCATGAATGAAACTATTTTTAGCCTTGCTGAAGAATACCATCATGAAAATTTACGTGAGCTTGGCCGTTCAATGATAAAGGGAGAAAGTGGTTTCGAACATTTTAGGCCTATTTCTTTTGATGAGCACGGATGGATTTACTACTCTCCTTTGGAAGTTAATAATTGGTCACTCGGTGTCGTTTTTCCTGAAAATGAATTATATGCCGGTCTTTACAATTTGACTATAACTCTGCTTTCTATTGGTTTCTTCGGATTAATTATTCTTCTACTAGTAATCGCTTATGTCGCCAAAAAATTAACCGATCCCCTTCATACATTTGCCGAAGCAACAAAAGACATAGGTACTGGAAATTTCGATGTTAAGCTTCCGGAAATACACTCAAGTGATGAGATCGGGAATTTACATGATTCCTTTCAATACATGCTTGAAAAACTTCACCATTACATTGAAGATTTAAAAGAGACTACTTCTGCAAAAGAAAAAATTGAAAGTGAACTTAGAATTGCGCATGAAATTCAAATGGGAATGATCCCGAAAATTTTCCCGCCATTTCCTGAGCGGGAGGATATTGACTTACATGCTGTCCTTCAGCCTGCACGTGAAGTAGGTGGTGATCTCTACGATTTCTTCTTCATAGAAGAAAATAAGTTGTGTTTTGCAATTGGTGATGTTTCCGGAAAAGGTGTTCCTGCATCTTTATTTATGGCTGTTACAATTACATTACTTCGTTCAAAAGCGATTAAAAATGCTTCGACAGGACATATTGTTGATGAAATTAACAGGGCATTAATCAAAGATAATTCTTCTCAAATGTTTGTCACATTTTTTATTGGAATTTTAGATTTGCGTACCGGCGAAGTTGAATATACTAATGCCGGTCACAACTATCCGTATATTTTAAAAAAATCGGGAGAGATAGTCGAATTAGAATCATATCCAAAAATGGCAATGGCTTTGTTCGATATCAAACCTTATGAATCTTTGAAGACAAAACTTGAAGAAGGTGATAAGTTAATTTTATATACCGACGGTGTAAATGAAGCAATGGACGCAAATAACATTCCATTTGATTACGAAAGATTTCAGGAATCAATAAAAAAATTGAATGACAAGGATTCGATAAGAAGTACAGATTCAATTTTGCACGATTTAGGTGATTTTACTAAAGGCGCAGAACAATCTGATGATATTACTATGTTAGTTGTAAATTTGAAAAAAATCAATAAATAGTTTTTTTTCTTGCCGATATAGTTAGGAATTATGGAACTTTTTCTTGGTTTAGTCTTTTAATGTAATTGTCAATCTAACACATCGTGTCCTTTATTTAGCGTTGATTGATTATAAAATTGAATTACTCAAAAAATGCAATAAAAACTTTAAGAACAGGGGGTAACAATGCGTTACATAAAAACAATTTCTATTTTCCTCGTTTTACTGTTTGCAGTTCAAATAAATGCAAATGTCAATGAAACTGCAAAACTTGGTTCAGCTGCTCCGAACTTTACTTTAACTGACAGTAAAGGCGAAACTCACTCTTTATCCGACTTTAAAGATAAATACGTTGTTTTGGAATGGATAAACTTCGATTGTCCTTTTGTTAAAAAACACTATGATAGTAAGAACATGCAAAACCTTCAAAAAGAATACACTGAAAAAGGTGTAGTTTGGTTGGCAATTTGTTCTTCAGCAGAAGGCAAACAAGGATATTTTGATTCAAAAGAAATCAGCAAAAGAATTAAAGATCACGGTGCAGCAATGACTGCATATTTGGTTGATGAAGATGGTAAAGTCGGTAAAGCTTATGAAGCTAAAACTACTCCTCACATGTATGTTATAAATCCGGAAGGAACTTTGGTTTACGCAGGCGGAATCGATGACATCAGATCAACAAGTGTGGATGATATTGCAAAAGCAACAAATTATGTAAGCCAGGCTTTGGATGAATTGATGGCCGGCAAAGAAGTTTCCAAAAAATATGCTCAACCTTACGGCTGCTCAGTAAAATATAAATAATTTGTAAATGCCGGTTGAATAAACCGGCATTCTATTTTTTAGTTTATTTGGCCTATTAATCCGAAACTTGTCATTACTTGCTTAAACAATTTTTCTGTACCATTCAAATAAACAATGTAAAGCTCTCCATCTTCTTTAACAACAAGATCAGCAACTTTAACTCCGTTATAAAAAACATTACCAACATCGCCTTGTTCAGATTCAAAATCGTCAATTATCAAAGTAGTCTGACCATATTCAATAGTAACTTTTGTAATTGTTGGTTCTTGCCCATTTTCAGCTGCAGATAAAAATCCGCTGCCTTCAACGAGAATTGTTAATTCCTTTTCACCGGTTTCGCCAATTGTGACATCCACTGTATCGTCAGTTACATCGACAGAAAAATTGTATTCAATACCATCATTGTCTACAACCATTCCTGAAACAGAAACACTTGTTAATGTTGGAGTACCGGTTAAGCCCAATAAACCTGATCCACTGACATTAACTGTAACAGAAAATCTCTTAACATCATCGACTAAAATCTCAGTTGATATCGACACATTTGAATTTGAAATAGAAAGATCAAATATTTTTACGGTTACAGTCTGTTCTTCATTTGTTAATTGGTTTTGATATGGGAAGATTATAACTACTTGATCGTTTGGTGAATCAACGTAATTCCATTGTGTTCCATCCCAAGTGTGTGTGCCGAAAAGATTGAGTAAGTCTCCAATTATATTAATTATAGAAGTATCGGCCGCGGTTTTTTGTAAAGAAACTACATCATTTTGGACAGCATTAGCAATTACATTTTGCTGAAAGTTGAAAACTCCTGAAAGATCAATAATTCCGCCCGGCATTGCTTCCATCATCTGGTTCATGCCAGTTCCGGCCATTTTGAAAATCATCTGGTCAAGTTCTCTCAGTTCAGATTCAATTTGTTCAGTGGCTACATTTTCCGGTTCAGTAGATGAGTCATCCGAGCATGCAATTGGAATAATGAGTAATAAAACTAATACAAATAAGCTTTTAATTTTCATTTTTTCCCCCATGAAAAAAATATAAACTAATTTAAGAATTATAATACAAACTTGTATTTCATTTTACAGTAATGTAAATCAAATTTTTGTTATAATTGTTCCTTAATTATGAAATATGAATACAAAAATAGAAAAGACGAATCTTATTTCTCGCATTCATGCTTTGCGTCATTGATGGTTGAGAAAGAGTTCATAAATGACGATTGTTACAGGATTGTCTGGACACGGGATGGTAATTTTTCTATGGAAGCCGACGGAATAAATTACAATCTTGAAAGAGATCAAATATTTTTTCTTACTCCATTGAATAAAATACGCAATGTTAGCTACTCTGAAAACGTCTCGGTATTTTCATTTAATCGAGAATTTTATTGTATCAAAGAAAACGATCAGGAAGTTTCATGTATCGGATATTTGTTTTTCGGCTCGTCGGAAATACAAATCATTTCTCTCAACTCAAAAGAGAAAAAAAGTTTTGAATTGCTTTACAATGTTTTTATTGAAGAATTTGAAAACACTGATCACATTCAGGGCGAGATGCTGCATGTTCTTCTAAAACGATTGATAATTCTTAGTACGCGAATTGCAAGAAAGAATTTTAAAGAACCGGATATGCCGGACAGCAAGCTAGAGATTATTCGTGAATTCAATGTTCTAGTTGAGAAAAATTTTAGAAGTAAAAGTAAAGTAGCTGATTACGCTGAAATTCTA